>JAIOTF010000187.1 GCA_021107195.1 Anaerolineaceae bacterium
GCATGAATTGCTTAATATCCAAACAAAACAACTTCGTCGGGGGCTATCGAGCCATTCAGCTTGTTATTCCCAAAGAAGGACGAGTTCCTCATCCTTTCGGGCGCAAGGTTTCCAACAAAGCATTGGAGGCTTCGCACTGCGCCCCTACATGAAACTCACCACATCTAAGCAAACAACCTCCCGAAGGAGGTCGTTTTTCATTATGAATGATAAATTGCACATTATCCATTGCCTCACCCGCAGGGCCGGCCGAGGGATATGACCGACCCCGCTTCAGGGGAGGACTCAACGAAACATCTATTCTGTCAATACATCCACCAGCACAGCCCGCACGACAAGGCGGCTGGCGTAATCCTGCTGGTCAGGGTCATAGTCATGGCACGTGATCAGGGTCAACCAATCGAAGTCTTCGTGCGCCAGGGGAGTGGGATCATCTGGTGCAACCACGGTTTGACTGCGCACTTCTTAAACATAGCGCCCTCCCCAGGCCTGGATCACAAGCTCATCCCCCCAACTCAGCGCTTCCAAATCATGGAAGGGGCCGGGCTGACCGTTTTCCAGCACGGCATGCGCCGTGAGGACGGTATTGCCCGCGTGCGTGGGGAAAGCCGTACTTTCCAGATAGCCCGTGCTGGCGCCCAGCCAGGTCGTATCCCAACCAACATCACCCAGCGGCACGCCGACAATGGCTGCCTCAAGACTCAGATCAGGGATGGAGAGAAGCATCGTGTTCATCTGCTGATAAGCCTGGGCAGCAGCCTGCAATGGCAGCGCGGTCTGCTGGTCGGGTGCAAAACCGGATTGAGGCAGGCCATAAAAACGACCGACTTTCCACAGCTCGCGGCCATATTCGCCGTTCTCGGCAGCGAAAAGCACTGTGCGCTGGATGACAGTCAGATCGGTGGGCGAAGAACTGCCGCCGCGCTGGATATCACCTACACGCATTGTGCTGTCCTCATTGTATGGGGGCACCGATTTCCACAGCTCCATCCCAAACTCGCCATCATCGGCACGAAAGAAGAGCGTATCACCGGCAGCCGTCATCTCGGAAATCTGTGCCGCACCGCTGCCCGGGCGAATGTCTTTAACCAGATAAGTTGTGTCGTCATCATAGGGCGGGGTAGTCTTCCACAGTTCCACCCCGCTGGGGCCATTATTGGCAAGGAAAAAAAGCGTGCTGCCGATGGCGATCTTCTGATCGGGATTGGAACTGCCCGGCCCCTCAACCAGATCAGCGACGCGCGACATATAGGTCGCAGTATAAGGCTTTTCCACTTTGCGCAGCTCAAACCCGCTCATCACACGGTAGGCGGTAAAGAATAAAGTGTTATCGACCGCATACAGATCATACGTCCCCGCATTGTATTCACGCTTATCAATCTCATCAACAAGTGCCGTACTATGCTCATCATAAGGCGGGCTGGACTTCCACAGCTCGCGGTAGCCATCGCGGTCAGTGGCAGCAAAGAACAATGTGTCATCGATGAAAGTTAACGCATCGGGGGATGCATAGCCGCCCGGGTTGAGGTCGGTTACCCGCGTGGTGCTGCCGCTGTTGTAGGGAGGGATGCTCTTGAAAAGCTCCTCACCGCGGCTGTCATGGGCGACAAAGAACAATGTCCATCCGTGAGCAGTCAGCCGTTTGGGATTGGCACTGGCGCCGCCAGAGAAAACATCATCCACCATGCTGGCCGAGGTATAAGGCGGCTGCGTCTTCCACACTTCGCGCCCGCTGCCAACGCCTTCGGCAACAAAGAAGAGCGCGTTGCCAATGCCGGTCAGCCATTCAGGATTTGAATCCCCATTGGGATTCAAATCAACCACCTGGCGCGCCGAAGTGTAAGGCGGTTCCGTCATCCACAATTCAACACCGCCGCTCGTGCCTTGTGCCTGAAAGAACACGGTATCGCCGATGGCAGCCAGTCCGGCCGGGTTGCTATTGCCTTCACCGGGGAAGATGTCCGCCGCCAGGCGGGTACTGTCCGCATCGTAAGGCGGCAGACTGAGCCACAATTCAACCCCGGTCCCGGTGGAGTCGGCAGCGAAGAACAAAGTCTCCCCAACTGCCAACAGATGATCCGGCGCCGAGCTTTTGCCATCTTCGTTAAGGTCAACTGCCAGCACAGGATCTTCCGGCTCGGCCGCCGCAGGGGGCGCCGTGAGGGGCGCAGCCGAGGCCAGCACGGGCGTCCACAAAAGCGAGACCAGCACGGCAGCCATCAGGAAAATGCGCCAGCTATGTTTGAAAAGCACTCTACTCATGACGCAGCGCCTCCACCGGCTCCAGACTGGCGGCACGATTGGCGGGATAAATACCGAAGAAAATGCCCACTGCCGCCGAGAAAAGGGTCGCCAGCAGGACGGTTCCAATGGTGAAGACCGGTGTAATATCCGTGCCGCTTTGAATGGCTATGATCGAAACAACTTTGGACAATCCCCAGCCCAGCAGTACCCCCAGCAAGCCGCCAATCAGACTCAACAGGGCTGACTCTGTCAGGAACTGGGTCAGGATATGGGACTTGCGTGCCCCCAGCGCTTTACGCAGGCCAATCTCACGCGTGCGCTCAGTTACTGAGACGAGCATGATGTTCATAATGCCGATACCGCCCACCAGCAGGGAAATACCAGCCACCCCGCCCAGGAATATGATCAAAACATTGGTGATACTTTCTGCCATGGAAGCGATCGAATCTTGAGAAAAAATTGTGAAATCATCCGCCGCCCCCGGTTGCAGGCGATGACGGCTGCGCAACAGTTCAGTAACCTCCTGCGAAGCTGCAGTGACTGAGTCAGCATCGACAGCCTGCACATAGATCGTATCCACCTCACCTACAATAGATCGGCTGACCAAACGAGTCCGGGCCGACGCAAGGGGCACAAAGACAACATTATCCTCGCTGCCCGTAGCGGAGCCGCCTTTCGCCTCGGTCAAACCGATCACGCGTAACGGCTGACCAGCCAGGCGGATGGTTTCCCCGACCACACCGTCCCGGCGGCCAAAAAGTTTATCAGCCACGTCCGGCCCGATGACGGCCACGGATGCCACACCCAACTGGTGGTCATCTGTTAAAAATTCACCTTCCTCCAATTCAATATCGCGTACACTGGCATACGAAGCGGTTGTACCAGTCATGCTGACAGACGAAGACTCTCCCCCATAAGAAGCTTCCACGCGGCCACCAATGGATGCCACAGCGGTTTGCACGGAAGGCGCATTAAAGGGATCATTGAGAGCTGCCACATCGGCTTCTTTCAATGGCGTCACGTTGCGGACTTCTTCATCCTCGTTGCCGGAAAACACAAAGAGGAGATTGCTGCCAATATCCGAAATCTGGCCACTAATGCTGGCCTGCACACCTTCCCCCAGGGAAAGCATGGCAATCACCGCCCCGACGCCGATCACCACACCGATAATGGTCAGGGCTGAACGCATTTTGTTTGCATTGAGGCTTTCCAACGCCTCAAAAATTACACCACTGATATTCATACTGCCTTCTCCAAAACCCCGTCTTTGAGGGTGATGATGCGATCGGTTTGTGCGCTAACCTCGGGGTCATGCGTGACGACGATCACCGTAACGCCTTGATCGCGATTCAGGGACAGGAGCAAATCCATGATCTCCCGTCCTGACTTCGAATCAAGATTTCCGGTTGGCTCGTCGGCCATCAGGATGGCCGGATGATTGACCAGGGCGCGGGCGATAGCCACGCGCTGCTGCTGGCCGCCGGATAATTCTGTCGGCCGGTGGTATATGCGGTCGCCGAGACCAACGGATTGTAAAGCCTTCGTTGCACGTTCCTTGCGCTCTGCATTTGAAACGCCGGCATAGCGCATGGGCAGGGTCACATTCGCCAATGCTGAGGAACGTGACAGCAAATTGAAACTCTGGAAGACAAAGCCCACCTTGCGGTTGCGGATGTCAGCCAGCTCATCCTGGCTCAAATCGGAGACATGTTCTCCATCAAGAATGTAATCGCCACCGGTCGGCAGATCCAGACAGCCGAGGATGTTCATCAGCGTGGATTTTCCCGCCCCCGACGGCCCCATGATTGACAGCAATTCGCCGCGCTGAATGTCGAAGGATACACCCGCCAGGGCATGCACTTCAATTTCACCCATCTGATAACTCTTGACCAGATCGCGGGCTTCAATAACGATATCATTCATTAGAGACCTCCGCCGCCTCGCATAGGACCACCAGACCCCGGTCCCGGAAGCGGCAGGCTTTGGTTAGGCAGTTCAGACGGATTGATGACGATCGTGTCCCCTGTCTGCAAATCACCGGAAAGCACCTGGCTGTAGCTGTCTTGCGAAGCACCAAGAGTAATATTCACTGGCATGTATCCATCCCCATCAAGGATATAAACAACCTGCTTGCCATCCTCGCTCTGAACGGCGCGGTTGGGTACCAAAAGCACATCTTCCAATTCATAGGTGATAATATTTACAGCAGCCGTCATCCCGGGCAGCACGAGCTCGTCAGGGTCTGTCAATTCAATCGTCACGGTGAAGTCCACCCCACTCTGAGTGACGGTACCCACGCGGGCCACCTTGACCACCTTCCCGTTATACTGCTCGCCCTGGATGGCATCAAAACTCAGGCGCACGGGTTGACCAACTTCAATCTGATTAATGTCCACTTCGGGCACATCAACATTAACCAGCATGCGACTTAAATCATCTATACGCATAGAGAATGCGCCGGCCGTCACCTGATCGCCAGGCAATGCGTCAATGTCGGTGACTGTGCCGGCAAATGGCGCAATGATGTAGCGCAGATCATAAGATGCCTGTGCGGCTGCCAGCCGCGCCTCAGCGGCAGCGATGTCATCGGAATCAGTGCCCTCTTTGACGCGTTCCCATTCACGCTGCGCATCTGCCAGACCGGCTTCAGCCACTTCAACTTTTGCATCCGATTCAGAGACTTCATTGATATCAGGGAGCGCTATGGCATATTCAAGGTTATATTTGGCGCGGTCATAGGCTTTTTGGGCATTCGACAACCGGCTGAGCGCGGAAGCGCGGCCGACATCATCCTCTGCGCTGTCCTCAAAGGCTGAATAAAATTCCTCGGCATCGTCCAAATCCTGTTGGGCAAGGATCAGGTCTGCACGGATACCATTCAGGGTGGCCGAACTGGCCCGCTGGTAGGTCTTGCTTTCCCGATCTTCCAGAGCATCTTCCATAGCAATTTCAGCCTGCGCCAGGGTAAGCTGCGCCCGGGCTGTTGAAGCATTGGAAGCGAGCAAATCATCCAGATTGCGGCGGGCGTCCACCAGGTCCGCTTCTGCCAGAATGATCCCCTGGGAAAGGGAACTTTCCGTCAGTTCGGCAAGCTGTTGGTCCTGTTCTACTGTGTCTTCAAGCGCCACAAGAACGGTTCCTACGCGGCCGCTGGTCTGCCAGATCAATTGGGCGGTCTGATTAGCCTGAACAGTTCCTGTCCCCCCCACCTCGGCGATCAGATTCCCGCGATTTATTACTGCGGTTTGCAGGCCTTCCAGTTCTTTGCTGGCCTGGGCTGTGAACGTCGGAAGCACAACGAATACCAGAATAACCACCACTGCCGCCACAATGCCAGCGATGATCCAGAATTTCTTGCTTGGTTTTTTCATACGAATCCCTCATTAATGTAATTTGGTTGACGATGTAAGCATAGCCAAAAAGACGCCATTTGAGATGGGTCTCAAGGCCAGTTTTACCCCCATCTCCGGGCTGATTTGAAAATCAGGCCAGGGGAAGATACGGGCACTCTCTCTCGGCCCCTCTCCCAACAAACGGGAGGGGGAAGATTGGTATAAAGCGTTCAGTGATACTAAACCAGTCAGAAGAACACATTGCATCCGGAAAAACATCCCAAATTGCAACGCAAAGCCCCTCCCCCACTTGTTGGGGGAGGGGCAAAGTTTCTGCGCAGCAGAAGCTTGGGGTGCGAGTCCGCCACAAACAAAACAAGAGCCTGCCGGCTGGCAGGCTCTTTCGCTATCTTTCAATAGAAAGTGCTACTTCTTCATCTTCGCCCATGTATCACGCAAAGAAACCGTGCGGTTGAAAACCAGAGTACCCGCTTTGGAATCGCCGGAATCAAGGCAGAAGTAGCCATGGCGAATGAACTGGAAGCGATCCTCCAGCGCAGCATCTGCCAGGCCAGGTTCCACCATGCAGCCAGTAAGGACTTCCAGCGAATCGGGATTGAGATGAACTGTGAAGTCCTCTCCTTCGGGAGCTTTGTTGGGGTTTTCAACCAGGAAGAGCTTGTCGTACAAGCGCACTTCCACCGGCAGGCTGTGGGCTGCTGACACCCAGTGCAAGGTGCCGCGCACCTTGCGCCCATCCGGCGACGCGCCGCCGCGTGATTCGGGATCATAGCTGCAATGCAGTTCAACCACATTGCCATCTTCGTCTTTGACCACTTCCTGACAGATAATGTAGTAGGCACCCATCAGGCGCACTTCTTTGCCGGGGGCCAGACGGAAAAATTTCCGGGGCGGTTCTTCCATGAAGTCGCTGGCTTCAATAAAGATCTCCCGGGTGAAAGGCACAGTGCGCACCTCATTGCGGGTCTTGTCGTGCGGGAAATTCTGCACTTCAAAGTCTTCAACCTTGCCTTCAGGGTAATTATCAATAATGACCTTGAGCGGTCGTAATACCGCCATCACCCGCGGGGCAGTTTCGTTCAACTCATCACGGATGGTGTGCTCAAGCAGGGCCATATCGATAACGCTGTTGTTCTTGGCCACGCCAACCCGTTCGGCAAATTTACGGATGGAGGAAGACGTATACCCCCGCCGGCGAATGCCGGAGAGCGTCACCATACGCGGGTCATCCCAACCGCGCACGTGGCCGTCCTGCACCAGCTTGATGAATTTACGCTTGCTCATCACGGTATAGTTCAGATTCAGGCGGGCAAATTCAATCTGCTGCGGGTGGTAAACGCCCAGTTCATCAAGGAACCAATCATACAATGGACGATTATCTTCAAACTCAAGGGTGCAAATCGAATGGGTGATGCCCTCGATCGAGTCTTCAATGCCATGGGCAAAATCATACATAGGATAAATGCACCATTTATCGCCGGTATTATGATGCGACTGGTGGAGGATGCGGTAGATGATCGGATCGCGCAGATGCATATTGGGTGAGGTCATATCGATCCTGGCGCGCAGGGTACGCGCACCATCGGCAAACTCTCCGGCGCGCATACGCTCAAAGAGATCAAGACTCTCTTCAACAGAGCGATCACGATACGGACTGTTGCGGCCCGGCTCGGTCAACGAGCCGCGATATTCACGCATTTCCTCTGCGCTCAGATCACACACAAAGGCTTTGCCCTTTTTGATCAACTGCACCGCATATTCATACATCTGCTCAAAATAATCAGAGGCGTAGTAAAGACGCTCTTCCCAGTCAAAGCCCAGCCAGCGAATATCTTCCTGGATGGATTCGACATATTCCACATCCTCTTTGGTGGGATTGGTATCATCAAAACGTAAATTGCACAATCCGCCATAATCTTGGGCAATCCCAAAATTGAGGCAGATCGATTTTGCATGACCAATATGAAGATAGCCGTTTGGCTCCGGCGGGAAACGGGTGTGCACCCGGCCGTCATATTTGCCGCTGGCGTTATCTTCATCGATGATCGTGCGGATGAAATCCTTGCGGGTGTTCTCGTTTGAAACAGATGATTCGTTTGCAGCCATGATTCAGACTCCTGATGCCACTGGCAGAAACAATTGCCTGGGCATGAAATATCCCTGATTATACAATAAGTTTGTACGTCCACGAGTTTTCAGAGAGAAGTTGCTCGGAGATGTCAGAAAATGACTGCCCTGACATACTGTGTTGAATAACAAAAAAATGCAGCCCGGATGCCGGTTGCATTCATCACATTCTTTACAAAAAGTTAGCAAACATCAATATACAGGGCCCACACCAGCAGGTACCAGCATCTCAACGATCAAGCCGGGACCATCGGGGGAATTATAGATGTTCAGCCGTCCGCCAATGCTTTGCAAAATCGTGACCACCATCGGGATGCCCAGGCCAAAACCCTCGGTTTCTCTCGAACGTTGGGTATCGGCCTGCTGGTAAGGCTCAACAATAGCAGCCCGCTGCTCAACAGAAAGATGCAAGCCATCATCGATCACCTTGATGCTGACCAGCTCTTCATCAATCTTGCTGATGATGAGGTTGATCTTTGGATCATGCCTGGGATGAAATTTCCTACTATTCTCAAACAGCTCCATCAGGATCAATTCAAAAGCGATCTTTGAAAAGGAGATGCTGCGATTATGCGCCGCCGCAGCGATCCGCACCACGGCCGGCTTGAGGTGAAGCTCTTTGCTGATTTCACTTGCAATAGCAGTAATATGCACCAGTTTGAAATTTTCGCCTTTGGGTGCAGATGCTGAAGCCCGCAAATAGGTCAGGATCTCCTGAACGTCGGTGCGCAGCCGTTCGGCGCCGATCAGAGCCAATTGCGCAAGCTCGCTCATCTTTTCAGGAGACATCTCCCCGGCAGACACATTCATCAATTCCACCACACCATAGACTGCGTTTAGTGGCGTGTTCAGCTTATGCGAAATGAGATAATGAAATTTCTTGAAATCCTGCTCGGCGTTGACCGCCGCGCTGACATTGTGTAGGCTGACCACAGACACGGGATCTTCATCAGGGCCAGGGAAAACATCCACCTCCAGCCAAAACGCACGGTTGGCGCTGGTCTCGGGGATCATCAGATAACGCGGCTGCTTGGAAGGCTTGCGCCAATTCTCCCAAAGATATCCGGGATAACGGGTAAACTGTTTTTCGGTGATTTTCAGGAAACTAACCTGATTGGAAAGCTCCTGTTCAAGTGTCAGGTCGAGGTAACTGCGGGCTTTGGGATTAGCATACAAAATATGATCTTTCTGGTCCAGAAGCAGATACCCTTCGCCTGCCTGCTCAACTGCCCATTTAAATTGCGCCCGTTCTTTTTGCAGTTTCTTGTAGCGGTTCAAACGTAAAATCGTATTGACCCGTGCCTTGAGCTCTAAAAGATCGACTGGTTTGGTGAGGAAATCATCCGCCCCTGCTTCAATACCTTTAATGCGGGAAGCGCGATCATCCAGAGCAGTAACCATGACGATCGGCACTTCCTGCGTGTCCGCGTGTTCCCGTAATTTTCTGCAAACCTGGAAGCCGTTCATCTCAGGCATCATTACGTCCAGCAGGATCAAATCCGGCTGTAAAATCAGTGCCTGATCATAAGCAGACTGTCCATCTTCTGCATAGTGGGCAGCCATGCCCTGTTCAGCAAGCATCAATTCAATCGTTTGCCGCAACGCAGGGTCGTCATCTGCTACCAGGATCACCGGAAAATTATTAAAATCCATCATTTCATTTTAACCAATAACAAGAGTTTTTCGGCTGGATTAGCATTATTCAAAAGGAGCGGGGCCTTTGCCAGGCAACAGGTGCATGGATCGTGCCGGAATGACAATTTCCTTATATTAATTTTATCAGAAATTACGCAGCAGTCTTTAAAGATTACGTAAAAGCCCCGTTCCCATATCTGGGAACGGGGACCTATACTTTAGTTTCGATAGATTCCCATTTGCTTGTTATGCGCAAGCCTGATCCGGACAACAGTAAAAAGGGAAGAGATAACGCGTTATTCTATTTCTCAGATGTAAAAATCAACTGCCTTGCCCAGGGAATATTCCAGAGCCGAGCGAATGATCTCTGCATAAGTGGGGTGGGCGTGAATGATCTCAGCCACATCATGAATATCGGTCTTGAGAGCAATCATGTTAGCCAGTTCCTGCATGATCTCGGAAACACCATGCCCAATAGCCTGTGCAGCAATCACGCGGTCATTCCGTATCCACAGCTTGAGGAAACCGTCAGTGAAATCTTCAATACTGGCCCGCAGGTTGGCAGCAAAGGGTACCTTGACCACCTGAACACCATCCAGACCCTGGGGCACAGTGCCTACGCCAACAATCTCTGGCAGGCTGTAAATCACAGCCGGGATAACTTCATAATCCATCTCACGCAGCGCCTCACTGGATTTCTGCATGATGTTCTCGGCAGCCACAATGCCTTGCTGAATACCCACGTGCGCCAGGATGGATTTGCCGGTCGCGTCGCCGACAGCCCAGATGCCAGGGACATTGGTCTGCTGATAATCATTAACGTTCACGCCGCGCAATGTATGTTCAATGCCCAGTGTGGTATAGGTCTCTTCATGCACCACGGCCATGCGCCCGATGGCAATCAAAGTCATGCTGCATTCGATCTTTACCTCTTCACCGGTCTTCTGGTTTTCAGCGGTAAGTATGCCGCCCTTGACAGAAAGCACTTTGTGCGAAGTGAGGATACGCACGCCATTAGCTTCCATCTGGGCTGTGATCTCGGCTGAAATATCTTCGTCCATGCCTGCCAGAACGCGATCCAGGAATTCAACCACCGTCACCTGACTGCCCAAATTCGAGAAGATGGTCGCAAATTCAAGGCCGATCACACCGCCGCCGACAATGGTTAGTTTTTCGGGACGCTCGTCTATCGTGATCAGGCGGTTACTGCTGACAATGGAGGGGTCGTTTTTATCGACAAAGCCGGGGATAAGCGGCTTGGAGCCGGTGGCGATGATGATATGCTCAGCCTCGATCAGGTCTTCTCCCCCGTCGTAATGCATTTCTTCACCATCGGCATCCAGCTTGCCTTTCAGCACGCGCACCTTGCCAGGCGCAGTGATCTGAGCTTCCCCTTGATAGAGGTCAACTTTGTGATGATTTAAAAGATCAGTCACACTCTGGCGTGTCTGCAGCACAACCTGGTTGCGGCGGGCAGCCACCCGTGCAAAATTGATCTGGAAATCTGAAACATCAATCCCGTATTTATGGCTGTCTTTCACGTCACGGGCAATCTTGGCGGATTCGATCATCGCCTTGCTGGGAGTGCAGCCCCAATTGGTGCAAATACCGCCAATGAAATCGCGCTCGACCAATGCAACTCGTCCGCCAAGCTGGGATATCCGCATAGCGCAACTGTGTCCGGAAGGCCCGCCGCCAATCACCACCGCAGTATATTTTTCCATTTTCTTTCTCCTTGATTATGCTTCAAAACCATATCACAACAATTATATACGACAATCATTCTCTTTATTACCTTATAAGATATATTATAATACATTCACGAAAATTGTGGGAATGATTTTTGGGTAAACTTTGAAAGAGTGTAACGACAGAAATATGTACTCTCGCCGCCCTCGATAGAGGAACGAAAAACTACCCCCAAAATCTATGATCCCAGGGGTAGTGAAGTAAACACCGTACGCTTGTGAAAAAAAGTGAAACGCTATTTCTCTGCGGCAGAACGCTTTTGGGCTGATCGGATGAAAGTCTTCTGTGCGTTGCGGGCAGTGCGCTCGGAGCGCGGTTTGAGATGGCGATAACTGCCGTCGGGCAGCATCACCCGCGACTTTACATTGTCTTCCATCAAAGTCTTGAGAATGTGACTGCGAATATGGCGCACCAGTGCAGGTTCCTCAACCGGAAAAAGAACTTCCACCCGGCGGTTCAGGTTACGCGGCATCAAATCAGCACTGCCAAGATAGATATTCGGTTTGCCGCCATTGCGGAAATAATAAATACGGCTGTGTTCGAGAAATCGTCCCAGAACGCTGACCACGCGGATGTTATCACTCATTCCCTTAATCCCCGGGCGCAAGGAACAAATCCCGCGCACGCTCAAATCGATCCTGACGCCAGCCCGCGAAGCCTGATACAGCAGTTTGATCAAAGGCGGATCAACCAGGGAATTCATCTTAAAGATGATATGCCCTCGTTCGCCATTTTTCTGGTTGTTCATCTCATGGCGGATCAGGTTTTCAAATTGACTGCGAAGATTGATCGGAGCAACCAGCAGTTTGCGATAATCTTCCTTCAAAGAATAGCCGGTCAAATAATTGAACACATCGGAACAATCCGCACCAATTTCTTCATCACAAGTGAACATACCAATATCTTCGTATAACTGGGCAGTGACATGATTGTAATTTCCGGTGCCCAGGTGAACATAGCGGCGGATATGTTCCCCTTCTTTGCGTACCACGAGAGCGATCTTGCAATGAGTCTTTAAACCCATCAGACCATATGTAACGTGGACGCCTTCCTGTTCCAGCATCTTGGCCCAGCCGATATTGGATTCTTCATCAAAGCGCGCTTTCAACTCCACCAGGACAGCAACCTGCTTGCCATGATCCCGGCGGGCTTCGAGCAAAGCCTGAACGACGGGGGAATTCTTGCCCACGCGGTAGAGTGTTTGTTTGATGGCGAGCACCTGTGGATCACGCGCGGCAGCCCGCAGGAATTCCACCACCGGTGAGAAAGACTCATAAGGATGATGCAGGAGAATATCTTTTTTGCGGATCCTGGAAAAAATGGTAACACTGGGATCTTCAAGTGCGGTTTTCAGCGGCGCAGGAATAGCAGGGGCAAAGGGACGGTACTTCAAATCATAGCGGTCAATGGACATCAATTGCATCAGGTCACTGAAACTGAGCGGTGTGTCCATGTAGTACACGTCTTTGGGATCCATTTCAAGATTTTCTTCAAGGATCTCGCGAATATAGTCGGGCATATTTTGGTTGACCATCAGGCGCACCACCCGCCCAAATCGGCGCTTGCGGACGTTCTCCTCCATCGTTTCCAGCAGGTCAACCGCTTCCAGTTCCTGGATCTCCACATCCGCATTGCGGGTAACATGGAAAGGATGCACTTCAAGCACTTCCATGCCGGGGAAGAGGGCGGCCAGATTGGCCATGATCACCTGGCTGTTCCACACGAAGTAATGGTTGTGCGGCACCGTGCCATCCTTGCGCACGCTGCCCGAAGAACGCTTGATCGGCACCAGATGCGGCAGGGTCGCCGGCACTTTGACCCGCGCAAAATGGTGAGTATCTTCACGGTCGCTGATCAATACCGCCAGGTTGAGGCTCAAATTGGAAATATGGGGGAAGGGATGCCCCGGGTCAAAGGCCAGCGGGGTCAAAACCGGAAAGACGACTTCATCGAAATAAGCGTCCACGGTTTCTTTTTGTTTTTCACTCAGTTCATCATAATTAAGAATATGGATCCCGGTCTCATCCAAAGCTGGTTCCAGCACATCATTGAAGTAAGCGCGCACTTCTTCCATCAAACCCTTGGCCTGCTTACGGATCTCGGCTAGTTGTTCAGCAGGGGTGAGGCCATCCATCGACAAATCAGTCATCCCGCTGGCATTCTGCATCAGCAGGCCGCCCACCCGCACCATGAAGAACTCATCCAGGTTGGAACTCACAATAGCAAGGAATTTGATCCGTTCCAACAGGGGGTTGTCCTCATCCTGGGCTTCTTCGAGAACACGCCGCTGAAATTGCAGCAGCCCCAGCTCGCGGTTGATGTAATTAACGGGGTTCTCCAGATTCTCGGCATCGAATTGAATTTTTGGGGTGTTTGCCATACTTTGCTCCGTGTATGCGTACCAATATCCCTGTTGAATACAGGAGGTATTATGTTTTGAACTGCTTTAACTATACAATAGAGAGTAGGAATGCGTCAACCAGAGAATGTCATTATGAACAAAAAACGATTGCTCATCATCTCATCTGTGATCCTGCTCACCCTCGCGCTGATTTTCACAGTCCTTCACCTGCGCCGCCCGGCGCAATGGCTCACCTTCGCAGAATGCGAAGAAAAGGGTGGCGGCGCATGGCCGGTTGATCTCTACCATTCCGACATCTGCCCTGCTTGTGCGGCATATCGGGAATGTGAAAGCGTATACAACGACTACAGTGAAACGTGCCCCGAATGTTACGGGGCTTGCCCGGAGTGCCAGGCCCAATATTCCCTGCATGAGTCTTGTCCGGAATGCTATGAACCCTGCCAAAACTGTCAAAACAAATACCTGAATAACTTCAAGAGCGACGAGGAACGCTATCAACTTTGCCCGGACTGCAAAGTCTGCGATTCTTGCAGAGAAGAACTCAACACCAAGATCATCAATTGCCCGGCCTGCATCTCCTGCAATGAGTGCAAGGAAGAAAACAAGAAATGCGACGATATCAGTGAAGTCTGTCCCGATGTATTCCCCTGCGCTGAATGCATGGAAGAAATGGGCATGTATCCCGACAAATGTCCAGGGGGAATGGAGAAGCTCGGAAATATCTCCGATGCCGCCATGTGGGTTCAGTGCTGCAAGTAAAAAGGAATATTTATGAAACAATCCATCATCCACATCGCCCTGGTCGTTGACGACTATGACGAAGCGATTGACTTCTATACCAAGAAACTGCACTTCACCCTGATCGAGGATAGCCACCAGCCCGAGTAGGACAAACGCTGGGTCGTGGTGGCTCCCCCCGGTTCCACCGGAACAACCCTGCTCCTCGCCAGAGCATCAAAACCGGAACAAAAACCCTTCGTAGGCAATCAGGCCGGTGGGCGGGTGTTTCTCTTCCTCAATTCCGATGACTTCTGGCGGGACTACAACGAGATGGTGACCAAAGGCATTAAATTTGTCCGCGAACCCAAACAAGCGAAGTATGGCTTGGTCGCTGTGTTTGAAGATCTATATGGCAATCGGTGGGATTTATTGCAGTTAAATGAAGATCATCCATTGCACGATCGCTAGGGTATCAAACTGGGATTATTTGTCCAGTCATATTTTATAGTAAACATAGGAGGCGGGCACATAGTATCCAATGCTTTGTTGGAAGCCTTGCGCCCCTACAAAAAGCCCCCCTTGTCAAAAAGGGGGGGGCGCGAAGCAGCGGGGGGATTGCCCCACAGTCAGCAACTCACCCCTGTCAAACAATTCTCACTTTCTTAACTTAAAAATCGCTGCCGCGAACAAGATCACCTTATGCTTCCTCTAATTTGCAGCTGTATCGCAAATTGGGGAACGCGTAGCGGTTCCGTAGAAACAGAGATAGGGGATAAACATCAACCGCCTGACGACCAACGGCCGCCAGGCGGTACTTCCAGGACGCGGAAGTCCAAAACAAATTACTCGGTGCCCTGCAAGCGGGGGTCGAGGGCATCGCGCAGGCCGTCACCCAGAAAGGTGAAAGCCAGCACCACCAGCGCCACGCAGATAGCCGGGGCCAGCAGCACCCAGCGCTGGGCGTTGATCGCCGATTGGCCGTCCAGCAGCAGCGATCCCCAACTGGTGATGAAAATATCTTTCGGGTTGGTTGAAGGCCGCAAGCCCAGTCCCAGGTAGCCGAGGATAGCTTCGGTAATGATCATCGCCGGGATGGTGAAAGCAGTCTGGATGATGACCGGACCCAGGCAGTTCGGCAGAATATAACGGAACATGATGTGCAGGTCACTGGCGCCCAGACAGCGCGCCGCTTCGATATATTCTTTCTCCTTGATCGAGAGTACCTGCCCGCGCACGATGCGCGCCACAGCCACCCAATTGACCAGCGACAGCGCACCAAACAGCAGGAAGAGGCCATTCAGCATCTTTCCCACCGCTGTATCACGCAGCGAAATCATGATGATGATAAAAAACAGCAGGTCGGGGAAAGCATACACCACATCGGTGATGCGCATCAGGAAGTTATCCACCCGCCCGCCGACATACCCTGCTGTCAGACCCATTAGAATGCCGACCACCAAAATGATCGCCGTGGGAAAGAAGCCCACCACCATCGATACGCGGGCGCCGTAGATCACACGGCTGAGCACGTCACGCCCAAGCGTATCCGTCCCCAGCAGGAACTGCGGGTCCGGGTTGAGCCCATTCGGTCCTTCTTCGATGAACACAGGCGGCAGGAATCCCTTGCCGCCGTGGATCTCAATCGGACTGAAGGGGGCAATTTGTTTGGCAAAGATCGCCACAACAGCGAAGATAGCGATGATCACCAGGCCCACCATCGAGGCCTTGTTGCGCATCAAACGATACCAGGCGTCGGCCATCAGGTTGCGCGATTGAGCTTTCATTTCCAGGCTGGCGATTTTAGAAGCTTGTTCTTTCGTTGTTAGTTGTGCCATATCTCACCTCAGTCCGTCAGCCGGATGCGTGGATCCAGGAATACGTAAACAAAATCAACGCTCAGATTCGCCAAAGCCACCAGAACGGCATACATGATCGTTGTTCCCATGATCATTGAATAATCCCGCTGACCAATAGCAGTCACATAAGCCCGCCCCATACCGGGGAAGCTGAACATGGTCTCGATGATAAAGGAGCCAACCACCAGGCCCGCCAAAGACGGTCCAAGGATGGTCACCACCGGAATGAGGGCATTCCTGAACATGTGTCGTGTGATCACCACTCGTTCTTTCAAACCTTTAGCCCGCGCCGTGCGCACATAATCCTGGCGCAGCACTTCCAGCATCGAGGCGCGTCATACGGGCGGTGCGGGCCAAAGTATTGAAACCCAACACCACCGCCGGCAGGATCCACACGTCAAACTCATCCCACGAAGTCGGCACGATGCTCACCAGATGCAGCCACGAAGCAAACACAATGATCAGAAAAATAGCAATCACAAAATTCGGCACCGAGATGCCCAGCGTGACAATAAAGAGACTGACATAGTCGACGATCGAATTGCGCTTGAGGGCCGAAATGATGCCCACCGGTACGCCGATCACAATTGCCATCGTCAGCGAGATCAGAGCCAGCCGCAGGGAATAACCAAAACGGCTGTACCAGAAACTCTTGTCTGTGGGCGGCTTGAAAAGGATATCCTGCACCGTTCTGCCGCGCTGACGGTAAGAAGGCCCAAGATTCCCACAAATAAGACCACAGACAAATTTTCCTTCTTTATCCGTATCCCCGATCATGTAGGCCATATACTGGCGCCACATGGGTTTGTCCAATCCATAATATTCATTCAAACGTGCCTGTGTGATCGCATCCACCTGGCGTGCATTGGGATCACGATCCCAGGGACCGCCAGGGGCGCTGTGCATCAAAAAGAAGGTGATGGAAGAAACCACCAATATCACCGGCACCATCCATAACAATCGTTTAATCAAATACCTTAACATCATCCTGTCCTGGAATTTTTGTATTTTGGGTTGGCTGGCCCATGGGCCAGCCAACCCGGTTCCCGTGCCATCATTAAGTCGGCATCGGGGTGATTAGTGATCTTCGACCGAAATGGTCAGGGACTGGTACGAGCCGGGCCAGTCAGCATCCTGTGCGGTCACGGTAACGCCCTTGACCCACGGCTTGACCAGATAGGCTTCAGCGCGGTTCCAGATGAGACCTGCCGGAACCAGATCAATCAGGTAGTCCTGGGATTCCTGCTCCAGGCGCAGGCGTTCTTCGTAGTCCATAGTTGCATCAGCGGTGGCCATCATCTCATCCAGCGTGGGGTTGCTGAAAGCGATCCGCTCGCCGAATGCACCGGTCCGCCAGTAAGTGCCGAGCCAGTTCTGGGGATCGGGGTAATCCGAGCACCAGCCGAGGATGTAAACCTGCGGGGCCGTCTCGCGGTCCTTGGTCAGGGCTGTGTAGGTAGTCGGTTCAACCGGGTTCAAAGCGATCTCGACACCGAAGATACCACTCCACTGGGCTGACAGCCATTCGTAGCGCGTGCGGTTGCGGGGCGTATCAGCAAAAGTCAAAGTAACTGGCGGCAAAGCATCTGTGGTGCCATAAGTGGAATCAGCAATTGCTTGCAGGGCTGCTTCAGGATCGTAACCCAAGCGGGTCTCGCCTTCCTTGTGGCCGGGAACACCCTTGGGGATCCAGGTCAATGTAGGAACGCCGACACCCTTCAACACATCGCGCACCCAGGCATCGCGGTCAATGGCATAAGCAAAGGCTTCACGGACTTTGGGGTCCTGGAAAGGTTCCTGTTCGTGGTGGAACATGGCGCCGAAGGTGCAGGTGCCGGGGAACATGACCATTTCTTCGCTCAACACCGGGTCGTTCTGAATGGTCTGGAAGTCTTCCACGCCAAAGGCGAAGATATCCATTTCATCATTCTTGTAGGCTTCAAATGCAACAGCTGAGTCGGTGATGTAGTGATATTCCAGCTTGTATTGTGCCTGATCGCCCCAGTAATAAGGGTTCGGGCCAAACAAACCACGTTCGTTGAGTTCCAGTGATTCGAGAACGAACGGACCGTTACCAACATGATTGGATGCTTCCAGCCACCAGGTGTCAGGATCGGTTTCGATGATCTCTTGCTTGGCCGGGAAAGCCACCCACAGACCGGCGATGTATGCGAAATACGGTGCGGGCTGTTCGAGTTCAATTTTCAAGACGCGGCAGTTGGCATCATCATAGCTGGTGCAGCGATTGTCATCCATGTCAAAAGCCTGCACCATAACTTCGTCTTCCAAAGCCTTCAGCTCTTCTTCCGACAAGGCTTCAACATCGGCGCTGCGGTAAGCAATCGCGTTCTTGATGTCATCGGTGATATAAGCATATTCACCAGCAGTGTAGGGGTTGATCGTGCGCTTGAGAGCATATTCAAAACGCAGCGCGTTCAGCAGGGATCCATCGGCGTATTTAAGGCCTTCACGCAGGGTGAAGACGATTGCCGTGCCATCTTCGTTGAACTCCCAGGATTCAGCAGCACCGGGGATGGCTTCCAGATTCTCGTTCAGTCGGGTGAGGCCTTCGTACATCTGGCGCAGGTGGGAAATCTCGTTATTGAACGAGGACTTCTGTGGATCGATCATATCCGGGAAACTGGTCAGATTTACCCGCAGAATCGGCAAGTCAGCCGGAACTTCCGCCGCAGGCGCTTCCCCAGATTCCTGTGCCGCTGCTTCGGCTGCGGGCTTATCCGCCGCGGGAGCTTCAGAAACCGCTTCCGGGGCAGCAGCAGGCCGGCAGGCGCCCAGTAACATGCTGGCAGCGAGCAAAATGGCAAACAATACATAAAACTTGGATCGCATGATTTTCTCCTTCTCTAAATGGTTTTGACTTCTTCGGACAGCACCGTTCGCTGTTCTTAAAAAATAGGTAACTACTCAGGCGTGTCGTTGCGAACAGTTTTATCGCCGACACTCCCCGGCACTGCCTGCGGGGCAAGTGCTCACCTGCGGTGACAAGTGCAGGTGAGCAATCTCCACAACAGTGAGGGACGCTTCGCGGCCACGTCGCAAAAGCGTGTTCTTCGCAGAGACATTTCTTGGGGAGACTGAGTAGTTACAAAAATAGATTTAATATCCAGCACCTCCTTCTCTTCTTTCCTCAACTTGCAACAAACAGGGAATAATGTTGCTTAAGCTGCAAAATGGCAGGCCACCGAGTGGCCGGATGCAACCTCTCGAAATGCTGGCCGCTCCGCAGCGCAGACATCCGCAGCCAGCGGGCAGCGGGTA
This sequence comes from Anaerolineaceae bacterium, assembly GCA_021107195.1. Lineage (GTDB taxonomy): Bacteria > Chloroflexota > Anaerolineae > Anaerolineales > Anaerolineaceae > SMBSF63. The sequence goes on from JAIOTF010000187.1 coordinate 19,326, forward strand.
CGAAAACGGCAGCCCGAAGGGGGCTGGATCGGCGAAGGCACATCACCGGTCAGGATGATGCGCTCGCGTTTCTTTTCCACTTTTGGATCCGGGATCGGCACAGCGGAAAGCAGCGCCCGGGTATATGGATGGAGCGGATTTTCATAGAGGTCGGTGCGGTCCGCCAATTCCACGATCACACCCAGATACATCACCGCCACCCGTGTGCTGATGTGACGTACCATCGAAAGGTCATGGGCAATAAAGAGGTACGTCAAACCGAGTTTTTCCTGCAAATCTTCCAGCAGGTTGACCACCTGGGCTTGAATGGAAACATCCAGGGCTGAAATGGGTTCATCACAAATGATCAGATCCGGCTGCAGGGCAAGTGCGCGGGCGATGCCGATCCGCTGGCGCTGCCCGCCGGAAAATTCATGCGGGTAACGATTGGCAAAGGCTGGGTTCAAACCAACCATCTCCAGCAATTCCTTAACCCTGTCTTCAATCTTCTGGCGAGGAAGCAACTTGTGAATGCGAATAGGATCGCCCACGGTCTCGCTGACCGTCATGCGCGGATTCAGGCTGGCATAGGGATCCTGAAAGATCATCTGCATTTTCTGGCGCAGCCTGCGCAGATCGCTTTTGGGGGCTTTCATCAGGTCAGTTCCATCGTAAAAAACTTTTCCGCCTGTGGGACGGTAAAGCTGCAGGATCGATCTGCCCGTTGTGGACTTTCCACATCCGGATTCACCAACCAGGCCCAGTGTCTCGCCCTTATAAACCTCAAAGGAAACATCATCGACTGCCCGGAGTTGTTGAATCTGGCGGCCGAGGAGCTTGCCCTGGACTACAGGGAAATATTTTTTCAAGCCTTCCACGCGCAATAAAACGTCTCTCTCCATCAGGCGCGCTCCTTTCCTGTTTTGGGGTCGACCCAGCAAGCGGCAAAATGATCCAACCCTGCAAATTGCAGCGGGGGGTTCTCTTCAAGACAGCGATCCACCCGATAGGCGCAGCGCGGTGCAAATGGACAGCAGGTTGGCTTCCCGTACAATACGGGCGGCAATCCCTCAATCGAGGCTAATTTTTGATGCTGGTCGATATCCATGCGCGGCAGGCTGTCCAACAATCCTATTGTGTAAGGGTGTTGGGGATTCTCGTAAAGCACATCAACAACCGCCTGCTCAACAATGTACCCACCGTACATCACGTTCACCCGCTGCGCCACCCCGGCAACCACACCCAGATCGTGGGTGATCCAGATGATGGCCATGCCGAGCTTGTCCTGCAGTCGATTAACAAGATCGATGATCTGCGCCTGAATGGTGACATCCAGAGCTGTGGTCGGTTCATCGGCGATCAGGATAGCGGGGTCACAGGTGAGGGCCATGGCAATCATTGCCCGCTGGCGCATGCCGCCAGAGAATTGATGAGGATAATCATTCAACCGTTGGCGGGCATTGGGAATGCCAACCATCTCCAGCACTTCGGCGCCTCGGTCATAGGCTTCTTTTTTACTTTAGTTTCGCTAAAAGCGATGTAAAAACCGTAAAAAGCACCTTAGAAGTTCAATCTGCCGTCATGTGAGAATCGAAAAAAGGGAGGACTGGACACCAGCCATCCTATGTTATCTGAGAAAGCCC
>JAIOTF010000174.1 GCA_021107195.1 Anaerolineaceae bacterium
TACTTCCACCACCCCCGCTTCCCCGTCCACATGCAGCCGCATCCCGCTCTTCAGCCTCCCAATCTCGATTCTATCCACACAGGGAATTTCCGAGATGATGCAGCCCACCGCCGTGATCGTCTCCGTCTCGGCATTGATCACCGCCGCCGGGGCCATGCCGTTTGCTTTCAACCGGTACAGCGTATACGATCCCACCGTTGAGCCTTTCCCGCTGGGGAACACCAGCACCTTTCCGGCGATGCTCTGACCCTGCAAATCATGCCCTTTTTCCAGGATCACACCCGTGTCGGGGTCTACGCCGCCGTAGAAAGAAATGCCCATCTGCGAAACCAAAGCTTCGCCTGTTGCGGTTCCGGAGAAAATCTTTCGTCCTTGCAGTTTCATTTTGTCGCCTCCAGCACCACTTCGTCGAAGGCTTTGAAAATGATCTTGAAATCGTTTTTGGCGCAGCCGTAATAACACGCCTTGGCACTGTCCGTCACCAGGGTTTTGAAGCGACCCTTGATCGGGGCTACCACACAGCAGGTATCGGCTGCGAACTTTGCCCCCGCCTCCTCAATGACTTGCGTATAGCCTGCGCGATCCGCGATTTGTTTCGTTGGCCGGGCAGTGGTGATCCAGAATTCCTTGGTCACTTTTTTGCCTTCCAGCAGTTCTGCAATGCGTGCAATCTCCCGAATTGAGAGGTGCGGGCAGCCCAGGCTCACAAAATCCACTTCTTCTGCCGGGTCATTGATGTTCTGGATCGTTGTATCGATCTCTGCCTGGCCGATGGTGATTCTTTCATCCGGCGGCGCATACCGTTCCGCTTCAGGCGTGATTCCCGGTATGTGGAACAGCGCCGTTCCGCCATAGGTGGCGATGCTGGCGCAGAACGATTTCAGGTTCTCCATCGAGGCACTGCGTATGCCGGTGATATACGGCACCGGGCGCTTGCCGCGCCCCTCCAGCTTTTCACCAATGCATTTGCCCAGTGCGCCGAAATGATGGTTCTCCGGCATTTCCGCTTCGACCTCGATCGTCAGGGTGGGACGGCGGTTCTCTTCCAGATGCATCCCGTAAGCCGGGGTGAAGCCCGTCAGCGAAGCCGCCAACGCGCTTGGTCCGCCTTCGCGGTTTGTGCGCGCGCCGAGCACGGCGTTGGCATAACACACCGCGCTGCTCTCTGCCCAGGCGATATGCTCCCCAAAATGCGGTGTATTCCCGAACAGATACGGCGTGCACGAGCAGGTCGTGATCACCTGCATCCGCCCAAAGGCTTCCAGCACCCGTTCCTGGTTGCGCGCGAAATCTTGCGGGATGCCCAGCGCCTGCCAGTTTTCCATGTCCATGCCAGCCGGGTTGAGCGTGGTCAGCACCCGTGCCCGCCCCCCGCCATCGGCCATCTCTGACAGGAATTGCAATCCGGCTTCCCCCAGATTTGCATAACTCACCCCCGCGACCTGCACCGAAGTTACCGGGATCATCTCCTCGGCACCGTAAATCGTGCCCAGCGTGTTCAGGATCTGCATCGCCTTTTGCGTGGCTTTGCCATGTTCACCATCCAGCATGGATTGTTGGAGAGGTTCAAGCTCCATCTTCATCCCTGCCTTTCAAGGCCGAACTTTGCCAGGTCTGCTTTCGGGAAGGCCGCCCTGTCAAAGGATTTGCCTTCTGCGTGCAGCGGTTTGGTCAGGTCAAACCCCAGCCGCGTTGTGCGTTTTGTGCCCGCTTCCGCCGAAGGGTCCAGGCTTGATCCCGGTGCGCGCTCTTTGATCACCAGGTCCACATCTCCCTGGAAGCGGGTCGCCATTGCCCATTCCACCTCCAGCGGATCATAGATATTGATATCTTTATCCACCACGAACACATGCTTGCACGAGCCATGTCCGGCGAAGGCGGCTTCGATCGCCTTGCGTCCATCATCCTCGTGCTGCTTGTCGATTTGCACGATCGCATGCAGCCACGAACACCCGCCCGGGTTGACGTTCACATCCAGGCAGCGTACCATTTCATTGACCTTCTTGAAAATGGTTGGCTCGCGCGGCATGCCCATCAGCAGTTTGTGCTCCAATGCCCCCGGCAGCAAGGCATGCCACATCGCATCCCGCCGGTGGGTGATCGCCTTCACCACCAGGGTCGGCTCCTGGCGGATCGTGTCATACGTCTCGGTCAGGTCCACGAACGGGCCTTCCGCGCTGCGTCTGTTCAGGTAGACCGTACCCTCGATCACAAATTCGCTCTCCGCCGGCACCAGCACATCCACTGTTTTCGCTCGCACCATGGTCAGCGGTTCCAGGGTGTTGGCGATCATCATTTCGTCCACGCCAATTGCTACCGAGGTGGCCGCTGCCGCCAGCACGTTCGGCGCATTCCCGATGCAGATCGCCACATCCAGCTCCTTGCAATCCTGCAGGAAGGTGTCAAAATGCCGCGAGCGCACCACCCGCACTGCCATCTCCGTCGGCGAGAGTTGCATGCAGCGGTGGAAATCGGCGTTCTGGCCGTAGTCCGGGTGCTTGGCAATGAACACCCCCGAGCTGATGTAGTTGCCGCCATCACCCTCACAGTGTCGCAGGATCGGCAGGCTGTTCAGGTCTGGCGCGAGATCAACCGCTGCCTGGCAGGGGGCTTCGCCCACCACTGCATACGGCGTGGGGTTGGCGATCGCATTCGCCAGCGTGGGGATGATTTCATCAACCGGGATGCCAAAATACCCGGCAAAGGCCGCCTTGCTGCAGAATAGATTCCCCGCCACGCGGAAGGCCGACTCCTCCACCGTCTCGAACAGCGCCGTCTGCGGCTCGATCTGCTTCAGCACGCCTGCCATCTCATACATTTTCGAGATAGGCACGCTCACCCGTGCCAGCCGGTTTTCGGATTCCAGTTTGTGTAGGTAAGTTCTTAAAGACATAGGGTGTTTACCTCTGGGGGGCATTGCTGTAATGGACCCCAAAAACTGGACACCCCGCTAAGGGGTAGGGTAATATTCAGTAGAGAGGTTCAAAATGACAGGA
>JAIOTF010000034.1 GCA_021107195.1 Anaerolineaceae bacterium
TAGGTACTGGTGACCAGCCTGGCAAATGCGGTCTGGATGTTGGCGCTGGCATCCTGACTGCTCATTTCAAGACATTTGCCATTGACATAATACGCAGCCTGGGCAACCAGGTCTCTGACCGAGGTTTGCAATCCGGATAATCGATTCTGGTTCTGGACGCGCTTCTGACCGATGATGCGCATCACAGATTCGCTTTGATTATTGGTGGTAGCTTGCTGAATGAAACGTTCCGTTTTGCAGTAGAGATACAGATCGGAGACCAGGCGTGGATCTGTGGGGAGAGCGATGATCAACTGGGGCAAACCCATTGACATGGTTGTCAGGGCAGCCGTGTCTTCGGCATGTTCGTGTTCAGGAGAAATGACCTGGATCGTCAGCTCGTGTTCCCGGCCGTAGATCTTCTGGTCAACCTTCTTGGTGAATTCAAAATCCTGGTTTGAGTCAGCATGGCGGATCTTGGATGTGCGGATAATACCATCAAAAATGTTCTCTTTCAGCTTATCCAGGGTTTCAGCAGGGTCAATATCCGTGCTCTTGATTTCCTGTTCGATGTCCTTCTCCTCATTGGTCAGGAATTCATATTCATCCCCGTTGCGTTGGATATAGGTTTGCTGTTCCAGCAGGGCCAGAGCAGCTTCAATTTTTGTCTTCAATTCGCCCAGGTTTTGGTTAAAGCCGTCGGTCATCAATATCCGCACGTTATGTGCTGTGGCCTTAAACTCCTTGACATACTTGACCAGGAAGAGCGCCTTGAGCACGCGCACCGCAAAATCATCATTCAGGTTTGGTTCAGCGTTTTGGATAGAAAGCTGGTTCTGAGTTTTCAGCATCGTACGGATCCCGGCAAACATGCGGTCAAAAGTGGCCAGGCTACCCAATTCCTGGTCTTTGACCTGGATGGCAACCGTCTGAAAGACTCCCAGCATCGAGCGTTCACCAATCGCTGCGTGGCGGCCTTCAAAGGCGTTGTGGTCTGAAAGATTGGTCAGGGCTTGTTGGAAAAGGACGAATTGGTAGGGAATAAAGGGATAAAGGTTGATGAAGTTTTGTTCATTGCGGAAATTGCGGTAGGTTCTGCTGTCAGAAAAATCAAAGAAGGTACCAAAATTGTTCTTTTGCTGATGGTACAGGCCCTTCAGGGCATTTTCACCCGCAGCGTTCTTATGCAATAAACGCGTGGCAATCACCTCATCCACATTGGCGCTGGTCAGTTTCAAGCGCATTTTGAAGCGAGCCATGATCTTGGAAAAGTCATGCTGCTGCTGACGATTGATATTGCCAATGACTTTATCCATGTCTACCTGGGAGGTTACCACGATCCACGCCTGGCCATCACAGATCGTCGCCAGGCTTTCAGCAATGGTTTGCAGGTTGGTCATCAACTTCGTGCTTTCGGCGATGTATTGGCCGACCTCATCCACAAAGAAATTCAAACGGAAACCAGGCTCCTGTTTGTCGATATACTCCTTAACCATGTGGGCGAAGTCTTCAATGGAGAGCTTGTAGTCATCCCGGTAATCTTTGATGATGTCCTTGACATGTTCCTGGCTGCTGCCGGTCACTTGAGCATAGGCACGGGCAATTTGGGTCTTTTTTGCCAGTGCCAGATGCCGGTCGCTGGCCCAGGTTTTTTCGCTCAGCTGTTGGTAAGCCTCCTGAAATGGCTCGTATACCCCCTGCTGCACCATATCACGCTCAAATTGAGCCAGATAGCCCCACTTGCCATAGAAGCCGCACATTTCATTGAACACCTTGACAAAAACAGCCAGAACGGCGTCTGTATCATTGGTACTGATCGCATCCGCTTTTTGATCGATATTGAACAGGATACTATGGGAAGGAATCTGAGCAGCTCTTTTGAGATTGCCTTTGAGAAATTCATCATCAGCACACTTCGGCAGGAAGTATTCCAGCATGGAACTGCTATTCACCGTTCGATTTTCGAGTATGTAAGCCAACATTTTCAATAGATGGGACTTACCAGAACCAAAAAAGCCGGAAACCCAGGCACCGTTTGCATGCTGATATTCCAGGTAAGCTTCGAGAAAAGCATTCAGGTGTTTGCTGACCTCATTGGTCAACACATATTCTTCCACCTCAATTTGCAAACCGCTTTCATCATCGGCTTTGATCACTCCCTCAATGGGACGATCGACAGGTTTACTGAAAATACTGTTGAGTTGCATGATTTGTAACCCCTTCAGATTTGATATTTCAGGATATTGAATGCGCGATAATACGGGTTGCCGCGCATGGATTCAAACAGGAACAAGGCTGTGCTGCCTTCGCCGGTTTCCACATATTTACCGGGGTAAAACATGACCATCGGCTGGTCCTTTATTGTGCTTTGCAGATTATTCAGCAGGGTATGGGATCGAAGATACGGGTAAACTTCCCCCACACCGGTCAGAAAAAGAATATCTGATGACTGCTCATTGACCTTTCTGGCAATCGCTGGAACGAGGAATTCTTCCGGGTCCAATATGCCTTGCAACAGGTCAAACAATTCGCCTTTTGAATTCTCTCGTTCAAATTCCAGCACCATATCCCAGTTGCCATCCTGTTTGATCAATTCAATGCAGAGATCATATAGATTAATAGCTAAAACCCGAATGTCAATACGAGCGAGCCTGTTCTCAAGCTGTTTGGCCATCCTGATGAATTCATTTGTTTCCTGGGGATGGAACGGACAGATAAAAAAGGGAACCTCATTGCCCAAACCGGCCATGGTCAGAAAACGTTGAGAACGCATCACCTTCAATAAATGGTCAAAGCGTTCATTGATCGGGCGTTCCATCAGATCAGGATACATTAATTCCTCCAGTACCTGTCGGTGGCGTGGTGGGGAAAATGGCATAACTCCAGGGTGCATCCACAGCCAATTGATTGATCACTGCCTGCGAAAGCGTACAGGGGAGGATACGGTTATCATTACTCAAAAAGTCTGCTTCGCGCATCATACGAAACAAAACCGTACGGATTTTGGTCTGGGTGCTCTGTTTAATATCGCGCAGTTCCTGGTGCCAATCTGCTTTGTTGTTGTAAAACACGGTGTAATCGAATTCGTCTAATTGGGTGTGAAAGAGCTTGAAGCGTTGGAAAAGCACTTCATTTGCAAAGTCCCGAATGAATTGGTAGCGCTTGCAAAGGGTATACCAGAGGATTTGCTTTTGCTCGATGATATTTGCTTCCTCAACCAGGAAGCGCAATTGTTCAATGGATAAGGTTTGCAAACGCGGTTCGATTTCCTGATAAACGCGTTGGATGCTGCTCTGTACCCGCGATTGCAAAAGATTCTCGGATTTCACCTTCTCTTTGGTAGTCCCCCAATCCTGTAATTGCAAATACACCTCGGCCACGATCACCGATTCGGCCAATCCCAGGCTGACCGCGGTGAAAGAGAGTTTGTAGCGTTCCGTCATTTTGTTACACCTGTTTCTTTGGTGATTGCGGCAGTGCCCGATTTTACCCAGGCGTCCACATCAGCCTGCTTGAACATCCATTTGCGGCCCACTTTATGCGCTGGCATGCTGCGGTTCTTGATCCAGTTATAGATGGTGTCATTACTTACGTTTAAATACACAGCGATCTCTTCAACGGTAAGCCATTTATCGTCCATAGTGTCCCTCTTCTGTTAATGTGGCGTAGCTTAATTATAAGACCATTTTTGCGGAACAAAGCCGAATAAGCAGGAACTGGTGGGAAAAATGACTATTTAATTGCAACAGCCCGGATTGAACTGCCCGGGCTGTTGCTTAATTCATTTTTGCTAAGTAGAAGCTGGTTAGTTGACGGGCTTGCTAATATTGCTCATGAATTCATCAGACAAGATTGCTGCTTTTGCTCTTGTATAAAATAACGATGTGGTAAATCAGAGAAGCTGCGGCGATCAAAAACATGATGATTGCTACCGATGAAAAGAATGTTGTCCAGAAAGCGCTTTCGATTTTGTGGCTGAGAACAAAACTTGAAATTGAACAAAAAAAGCTTGGCAACAGGAGGGCGAAAACCACATTAGATTTAGCGGTGTATGCGCCGTTTGGTTTGGACAATATTTTCAGAAGTTCGTTATTAGTCTGCTCATTGATTTCTTTAAGTATATTTGCAACGGCCCCATAATTGGATGTTTTATATCGATAGAAACATTCCAAAAACAAGTAAAACGAGAGTACGTTAGTTTCGATTAACAAGATGAGCTGTATTTTTTTCGATTTTACTGGGAAGTTGAAGATAATGAACAGCCCAAGAATGATGTACCAATACAGGCGGGGAAGCAATTTCTTATGGATGGTTTTTGGAGGGTTTTTCGGCATCATTGATCTCTTTCCACTTAGTCAGGTTTTGTAAAACAGTGGTCAAAATTTCTCTTTTTAATTGAGGTTCTTCTTCAAGGAGGTTGAGAATGATTTGAACTTCAGCATCTTGCTGTGCAAGTTCATTTAATTTTGACAATGCAATTTCTTCATCTTCTTCATCAAGCCAGCCAGCGAGTTTGAAAACCGTAAATTGCGGCACGTTTAATTTATCAGCAATTTGATTGCAAAGAACCGCGTCAGGAACTCTTTCCCCTTTCATGAACGATGACACATATGCAGGACTTAGATCCATTTGACTGGCCAACGCACGAATGGATAATCCATTGTCTTCCATATAAGATTTTATAAAGGATACCAAGCCTTTTGCTTGAATAGGATCAGGCAATGGGTGTTTATATGGCATGACATTTTCCTTCTTATGAGTTTTTTGTTTGACAGATTATAATGATATGGCTATAATCTGTTTACGTACGTAAACACTTCGTTTTATTGCGTAAGTGAATACATCTTAACAATCCCAATAAAATAGAAATTTCTTTGGAGTCATTATGCGTGGTCGCCTCAAAGCACAACAAGTCCATAATCTGAGAAAATTGCTCGACATGCTTTACACACCGGCAGAATTGGCTTCTACAGTTGGCTTTACACGTCGTCAAATCTATCGGGTTTACGTTCCTGAGGGTCTTCCTTGTCAGCGAGATGAAACTGGTCATCTTTGGATCAATGGTTGTGAGTTTCGTAATTGGTACCGGACAAACTATAAGAAAACAAAATTGGGGCCGAATGAGACTTATTGTTTGACCTGTAAAGGTCCCGTGCCGATTTACAAGCCCCAAACTTTTGAAAAGGGAGGAATGATTTTCATTCAATCGTTTTGTCCTCATTGTGGGCGCAAACTGGCGCGATTTCAAAAAAACCTATGGAAGAAATGAAAATGATTTCAAGAGAAAATAAAAAGATCGTTGACCAATATTTGTATGAAGTGGAAGATTCTCATAGTGCTAATTCGATACGATGTATCCGAACACACTTGATCATCTTGCTGACCTTTTTGGGACAAACACCAGTTGATGAAATTGTTGAAAATGGTATTGGGTACAAGAAATATCTACGAGAAGATTATGTTCGTCGAGATGGGAAAAAAAGCCTTTATCGCATGAATACATGCGCAAGAATTTGGATTGGGTTCGTTTGTTTTTGCGATGGCTGCGGGAGGAACGCGAATTCTTGCAGATAAAAACCTCGTGGCTCAATCGCCACTTCACTTTTACAACCAGGGAAAACAATCAGGCACGGAAAGATGCTTATATTTTTAGTGAAGCTCTTCAGGAAAGCGAAATCTGGTTCACGATTGATGAAATTCAAAAGATTGCCCGTACCCCAGTTATAAGATTAATTGACGAGCGTACAAGGGCTGCGTGTGTTTTTTTGCTGTTGTCGGGCATGCGCATTGGCGCTTTTCTTACATTGCCACTCCAAGCGGTTGATATGGATAAGCTGTTGATCCGCCAATGGACATCGTTAGGGGTACATACCAAGCTTGGGAAGAATGCAACCACAACGATAGTAAATCTACGGGAATATCCACAGCTTATTGAGGTAGTGCGTTCGTGGGATGCCAAGGTGCGCGCTGTTTCGCCTTCTGAAGGATATTGGTTTCCGAATATTCATCCCTTAACCGGTGAATTGGACCCGGCTGCGATGAAGGGAAAGTATAGAGCCAGCGGATTTGGTAAGGATCTACACACCTTCTTGGCGACGAAGGTGGATATGCATTATAAGTCTGCTCACAAATTTCGACATGGCCATATACGTTTACTCAGGGATAGAGTGGAACGCTTTGATGATATTGAAGCGATTGCCCATAATTGTATGCAGACTGTAGAGACAATGCTGCGGTATGCGAGGATGAGTGAAAACTCTGCACAAAAGCGCATTCACCAGATGGCTCAAAGAGAGCGAACGAATTTCTCAGGGGAAAGAGCATTGACTGATGTTGATCCACAGACCATTCGTCTGGTTCAGGATTTGTTATCCAGTATGCTTCCCAACGACTCCAGGAGGTTTTGATGTCTCAGATTTTATATGGATTTGTTAAGGTTCTAGGGGAAAATTCCCAAAAGTGGGCCCGGAAGGATTCGAACCTTCGACCGAACGGTTATGAGCCGCGTGCTCTGCCGCTGAGCTACGGGCCCTCGTAAGAGGGTATAAAATTGTTAAAGTTGTCGAACGGTTACACCCATTGAGGGTGCGGGTGATCCGCTCGCTGCGCTGCGGGCCCTCGTAAGAGAGCAGAGATTGTTAATACCGTCGAACGGTTACACCCATTGAGGGTGCGGGTGATCCGCTCGCTGAGCTGCGGGCCCTCGTAAGAGAGCAGAGATTGTTAATACCGTCGAACGGTTACACCCATTGAGGGTGCGGGTGATCCGCTCGCTGCGCTGCGTGCCCTTGTGAGAGAGCAGAGATTGTTAATACCGCTGAACGGTTACACCCATTGAGGGTGCGGGTGATCCGTTCGCTGAGCTGCGGGCCCTCGTAAGAGAGTAGAGATTGTTAATACCGTCGAACGGTTACACCCATTGAGGGTGCGTGTGATCCGCTCGCTGAGCTGCGGGCCCTCGTAAGAGAGCAGAGATTGTTAATACCGTCGAACGGTTACACCCATTGAGGGTGTGTGTGATCCGCTCGCTGCGCTGCGTGCCCTTGTGAGAGAGCGTAAGCAAGAAAAAATTATATCACGCAGGCCGATTGCTTTCCAGCATTTGATGCAGCCAGTTGTGCAGGGGGGCCATCTTGCGGAAGTGCTCAAAACAGATGTCGATCAGATCGACAGCATAGAATTCGTCCGGGATGGGGCCTTCCAGACCGGCGTGGAGGCCTTTGTACAACAGCAGCTCAGCATTCTCCTCGGTGACCGGGTAGCCGCGCGGCGGGCGTTTATACTGCTCGCCGCCGATCTTGTAGCCGCTGGTTTGTACTTTGGCGATGATCTTGTTCAGGGCTGAACTGTGTTCCTCGTTCACCACCCGCCGCCGGTACGCGGCCAGTGCGTCGCGGGAGAAGAGATGCACGCCGGTATACAGGATCAGGCGGTCATGTTCCAGATGGAAGTAATAGCCTGAGTTTCGCGTTTTTTTGCTGCTGCCCTGCCACCAGAGGATCCCCAGAAAGGGTTTGTAGGGTGTTTTGTTGGGTGAGAAGCGCAGGTCGCGCTGGATGCGGAAAATGGAGCCTGATCCGTTCAGTCGTGTGTCGGCCACCACGTCCGGGGTGATCTGGCGCAGGCACGCGCCCAGATCGCGCACGAAGGCCTGGGCAATGGGTAGGATCTGTTCTTTGTAGAACTTGCGGTTTTCACGAAACCATTCCCGGTTGTTATTCTCGGCGAGGCCTTTATAGAAATCCCGGGTACCTAGTGGGAACCCGGTAAATCGCTTGGACATTTTTCCTCCTGATCGACCGTACTGCTTACTATGATTATAGCGATTTTTTGGATTTATATCATCGCCAGGGCAGGCTGAAATCTTTTGGGTTTTCCGTTACAATATAGACCAGATAGATATACTTCCACCGCAGTTCTTTGGGAGCGATCATGTTCTTCAATTTTAAATTGTTCTTTCGCCAGCAGTTCAAGACTTTGTTCCATGCGGAAGGTACGCATTTCCGCCTGACCGGCAAACGCATCGGCGTGCTGCTGATATTTTATCTGGTGTTTCCGCTGATCGAGTTATGCAATTGGATCGGTTTCACCCTCGATGACCTGTTTTATTTTCAGTATCGCAAGCAAAAGGTCAATCATCCTGTCTTTGTGCTGGGCAATTACCGCAGCGGCACAACGTTTTTGCACCGGCTGCTGGCGCTGGATAAACGTTCCTTTACCGCTATGGCGGGTTGGGAAATCTTCATCGCCCCATCGATCATCCAGCGCAAGATCGTGCGTGGTTTCTTTTCGCTGGACCGTGCGCTGGGCGGGCATATTGCCACCGCACTGGACCGTTTCTGGCAGAAGAAGGTACAGAAGAATGTCAGCTTTCATCAGTTGGGTGTTACCGAGCCGGAAGAGGATGAGGGTATCCTGGCCCATATTTATTCCGGGATCATTCCCTGGAACATGTTTCCGGTGATGGAGGATGGGGTACCGGAGTATGCTACCTTTGACACTTCCCTGACCGAACGCGATAAGCGGCGCGTGATGACTTTCTACCGGCGCTGCGTGCAGCGTCATCTGTATGCTCATGGTGGAGGCAAGCGCTATCTTTCCAAGAGCCCTTCGTTCTCGGGCAAGGTGGATGCGTTGTATCAGGCTTTCCCGGATGCCAAGATCATTTATCTGATCCGCAATCCGCTGGAGATGGTGCCTTCGCAAGTCAGCATGTGGGCCTTTAAATGGAACGTGACCTGCTCGCCGCTGGACAGCTATCCTTATGAAGATGAACTGTTGGAGATGATCAAATACTGGTATCAGCATCCGTTGGAGCGGCTGGCTGAGGCGCCGGAAGACAGTTATATGATCGTGCGCTTTGACAAGCTGGTATCCGACCCGCAGGCGGTTGTACGGCAGGTGTATGACCATTTTGGTTTCACAATGGGCGGCCGTTATGAGAAGCAGTTGGTGCGCCAGGCCCGCCGGGCGAAGAAGCGTGCCAGCAAGACCAGATATTCGTTGAAAGCTATGGGTTTAACCGAGCGGCAGATCGCGGCCAGGTTTGGCGATGTGATGCGGCGCTTTAAGTTTCCGGGGGGAGAGCGGCAGCGACCGCGTGTCCGTCGTCAGATGAAGCGCTATGAACGACGCATAGCGCGCCTGGTATACAAAAAGCCGCAGCGACAGGGGCGTTTGCGGGTGCGTTTTTCGCGCCGCGCTGTGAGAAGGCTGATAAAAGAGCCTGTATGAATCGAGCAACCAGGAATGATTGGCGGTTGTTCTGTTCGCGGACAGCCGTTTTTTTGTTGTGGGTACTTTGTAGTGACGACCTCAGTCGTTCTTTAAAATTGGATAGGTGTGACGAATAAATTCGTTACTACGCTTTTGCCGGTGTTTTCCCCAAAGCCTGATCAAAGAAATCCGCCAGGCGCGTGAAGAGCCGCTGCTGGTTGCCGGGTTTGAGGATACCGTGGCCTTCATCGGGGAAGACCAGCAGCTCATAGGGGATGTGATGTTCGTCCAGGCGGGCGGTGACCTGATGCACATTCTCAGGGGTCACGTTGGGGTCCTGGCTGCCCTGCACGATCAGCAACGCGCCGCGGATGTTCTCTACAAAATGCACTGGCGAACGGGTGTGGTATTTCTTCGGGAGCTCCTGCGGCGTGCCGCCCATCATGTCGGTGCTGAGCGGGCGCAGGTCGGGACGGGTGGTTTCGTAGTCGGTAACCAGGTCCGTCATCCCGCAGATGGGGGCAGCGGCGGCGATTACCTCCGGCGGCCAGCGGGTGATCAGACACCAGGCGCTGTACCCGCCAAAGGAGGTGCCGGTCACGCCCACCCGGCCGGGTTCGGCCAGCCCGGCGGCGATCAGGGCTTGTGCGCCGCTGGCGATGTCGTCCTGTTCCCGGCCGCCCCAGCCATCTTCCTTGATCTTTTCACGGTAGGCGAGGCCAAAGCCAGTGCTGCCGCGATAGTTGACGGTCAGCACGTTGAAGCCGCGCGCCAGGTAGTATTGCAATTCAGGGCGCAGGTAGTTCTCGGCGTGCATTGTAGGGCCGCCGTGGATGCGGATGATCGCCCTTTTGGCGTTGGATGCAGTGCGGTATAACCAACCCTGGATTTGTGTGCCGTCTGTGGATGTCCAGCGGAAGTCTTCCGGCAGTACCAGGCGTTGGCGGTCGTCGAGCTCGGTCACCTGCCACAGGTGGGTCAGGGA
>JAIOTF010000003.1 GCA_021107195.1 Anaerolineaceae bacterium
CCAGTTCGCACGCTATTTCGTTTAGCACTTCAGTGGTATATTCCATTTGGAACCTCCGGTGGATTTAGTTTTCACAGACCTTATCCTACCTGAGGTTCTTTCTTTTTGACAACCTTTGCGTGCACACTCTGGAGACGCTCATGCCCCGTTCGTTTTCAGCGGATGCCGAGGCTTTTGCCCTTGAGCACCTCAAACCATACTATTTTGAAGTGCTGGTGTATCCGGGAGGGAGTGGGGTTGTAAATATTGAGCGCTTCAACATCGAAGACCCTTTTCTTGACACGTTAGCAGATTCCCGTTTAATGTATGTGCAGGGGTTCAGTAATCCTTAACCAGAAGCAGAACGCGTTAAAAAGATACTGTCGAGCTCATGAAAGCTCGACAGCAGGTTTTAAACACAGCCAGATCATCGTTCAACTTCGATCTCTTCCAGTTCCATCGTCTTCGTCTCCTGGGGGTTGGAGAACAGGATGATTGCGACAGGAACGAGCATTAACGATCCGGTGATGACCCAGAACCATTCCATTGTTGGGAATGCCTTGAGCAGCACTGCTGCCAGCGCTGGGCCAACCACATACGAGACGCGTGCTACAGTTGTTGTCCAGCCCATGCAGGCTCCTCGCCGCTCGGTTGGAAACACTTCCGGCACGTATACCACGATCCAGGTATAGGTGAATGAAGTAAAAAAGCCACTCACTACCGCGGTGATAGGCAGGAAGATACCCTCAACAAAGCCCAACAAGGCCACAACCACCACCAGAATCAGACTGCCATAGATCATCGCTGGTTTCCGACCAATGCGGTCCATGATCGAACCAGCGGCCACACCGCCGATCATGGCCATAATCAACGTACCCAGCAGCACCATGGACCATTGCGACAGGGTATAGCCCTTGATCGTCATGAAGTAGTACCCGGCCCAATAGTACAGGAATTGGTAGACCAGCCAGGAAAGCCAGACGGAAGCGGAAATGGCAATATAGCGCAGGTCTTGCTTGTTGATCACGCCCACTCCAAAGAAATGGTTCTTGCGTGTCCCGGCGCGCCGTTCGCTCTGGATGATCTGGAAGCGCTTGGTTTCTTTCATAAAGAACCACATCACCAGCAGCGGGAGCATGAAGATGAACATGATTCCGTACATCCATTTCCAGTTCAATCCCATTCTATCCATCAGCAAAGGCGGCAGCAGCGCCTGCAGCGGGATCAAGCCGATTACATACACGATGGACACGTATTTGGCCCGCTTTTTTGCCGGCGATTCTTCGCTGACGGGGATCGTCCACATATTCGACACCGTCGCAAACATGGCGATCGTGTAAGCTATCATGAAGAAGTGAATGGATGATGTGAAAAAGACCACTGCCAGTGAAGAAATCCCCATGAATAGGATCAGTACCAGTTGGGACCACTTCCGGCCGATGATGTCATTCAAACTATTCAGGAAAAAGATCAGAAAGGTGAAAGAGAGATAAGCTGCTTCCAGCCAGGAGAAATCGGAAGCGGTGATATTGTATTCCTCCAGGATGTAGGGGATGGCAGTGGTCTTGACTGTGGAAATATACTGGTCCATGATCGCGACAAATCCGGTGAAGATCATTAAATAAATAAGATAAGAACGATTCCTGGTCTTGCTGGTTCCATTTGCCAGGGATTCTTCTGTTACCGTAGCCATGATTGACTCCTTATGAGGAAAAAAAGAAAATGACGATTGCTTCAGGATGCTTCGGCAGCTTTGGCGCGAGCAGCGGCATCGTAGGCCTGTGCTCCACCGGCTTCGGCCAACACCTGCTTGCCATGCGCAATTTGCTTCAGCACACTGATGTTGACCCGTTCCATTGAGGCGGGCGAGATACGGTGCAGCAGGCGCGAACCGGCTGCCAGACCCAGGGGCAGGGCTTCCAGGTGCATGATCGTGCCGGGTTTGGCAGTGAACCACACCCCCAGCGAATCCTCGCCAAATTGTGTAATGGGGATGCCGCCAGCTGCCTGACGCTCGGCTGTTGGGCCAACATGCGCCACCATCCAGCGGCCGTCGATGAAGGCTTCACCCTCGCCCTCGAACAGGAAATTGTCGAGCGAGTCGTACCATTTTTGTAACAGCGGATCGGCGTCAATGGTTGCTTCCCGCCAGGATTGGATCATATTGGTGGAGAAGATCTTGTAGCGCGCAGGGATGCCCGCTGCCCGGCACAAGGCAATGAACACGCCAATCAGTTCAAAACACGTGCCTGTGCCCATTCGCAGCGTTTCTTCCACGGCGAGGATTGGACGAATCTCCAGGGTGGTTTTTTCTTTAGCAAACTGAAAGGCTGCCTGGGCAAATTCCAGGTCGGATTTTTGAAACGCACCCAGTTCATGGGCCAGCACCACGACCTCTGGTGCCCGGCAGTTGCAATAACGGGTCGGCCGCAGGTAACGCTTATTGGACTTCGTGATTTTCATTTCCGGGGCGTAAGACGGCAGTGTAAAACGTTTCACAGGGCGTTCGTAATGTTCCTCCGAGGGCTTTGTTTGCCGCAGCCGCTTGACTTCACTCAGGTTGCCCAGCAGGACAGCAGTGAGCGATATCACGCCTTGCAGGATCAATTTTGCGTACGTGCGTTTTCCGTTGATTTCAAGTCGGGCATCTTCAGATAAGCTCATGGGTTCCCTTTCAGATAACGATAGTACACCCTGATGCAGATATATTGCGCTGCGTACGGGTGGGAGGCGAAGCTGCTGAAATTGTGGAAACTGGGCTGGAGAGGACAAAGGATCAATAATAGCAGACGGAAAAATCAGATAGTATGCCAGGCCCAGATTGTTGCGATTGTATCATATTTGGTTTTGGAAAAAACCTTCACGCATAGAGTGCAGGCAGGTGCACACTTCGGCGGCAGCGCATGCCATGCAGATGCATATCATGCAGAGCAGTGTGCGGTGTTACTTCAACTCAACCGCAGTTGATAAAGATTGGTCTCGTGCAGTTGGAAACCCAGTTTTTGATATAGTTGATTGGCCGCTACCCGTGCCGGGTTTGAAGTCAGGTGGATGGAATGCACGCCCAAGGCGCGGGCGTGCTCGATGCAGGCCTCGGTCAGCGCTTCGCCGATGCCTTTTCCACGATGCGCTTCATCCACCACCACATCTTCAATCCATGCCTTCAATCCGCTGGGCACGCGAAACACGCTCAGCGCCGCCATGCCGATGATGGTGTTGTCTGCTTGCCGGGCCAGGAAGAGTGTCGTTGTTGCGCCAGCTCCCAGCATTTCTTGCAATTCTTCTATATTGGGCGGGGGTGCAGACGTAAGCTGCGTCATCAGGCGCTGCATTGCAGACAGGATATCTTCGTTGGCTTGTCCGGCCTGTTTTATATGAATGGTTTCGTGCATAGATTTCCTCTTTGCTTAAGTTGTAGTAACCACTTTAGTGGTTAATTGGTGTTGGCAATGACGACTGAAGTCGTCACTACAATGGGGGTGCTTCCGTTGCCTGAGCTCGTACTTGTCCTTCATTGTGCCGAAAGGTAGTGGAGCTGAGGGCAATGAGAGACTTAAGGCCTCGCTTCGGTTTACCCATGCGGGTATGATATCGATCCCACAGGGACAGGTGCAAGCTCAGCCTGCGCTGCGGGGCTGCTCTCTATTCATTCTATTGTACTCGTTCCCTGATTGGCTGATTTATTCCCCACCGCCTTGACAATTTCCCCGAATCTCAATATACTCACTGAGTAAGTATATGATGATGATGATGACGCCAACTAAACCTGCCAGCAACCTCTCCCCCGAATATCCTTTACTGGGCCTCCTCGCGCAAAAACCGGCCCATGGTTATGAGCTGCACCAGCGGCTAATGCAGGATTTTGGACAAATCTGGTATATCAGTCTCAGTCAAACCTATAACATTCTCAAACGCCTGGAAAAGCAAGGCGCCATCGCCGGCGAAGATGAGCAGCAGGAAAATCGTCCCTCCCGGCGTTTTTTTCGCTTAACAGCAGAAGGCCGCCAGCGCTTTGAGGTCTGGCTGGACTCTACCGTAGGGTGCAGTACGCGTGCTATCCGCGTGGAATTTCTAACCCGCCTGGCCTTTGCAGAAAGCATTCACCCGGAATTGGTGCCCGGTCTCCTCGAACGTCAGATCGTTGAGATCCGGAGCGGCATCGGCCGTCTGGAAAGCGGGATGACAAAGCTGCCACCAGAGCAAGTCTATAATCGGCTGGCGCTGAAACTACGCGTGCGTCAATTGGCGCCCATGCTTGACTGGCTGACAGAATGTCAGGCGGCATGGCGTGAGGACGGCAATTTCAATAAAATTTTATCGCCCTGAGTGCAGGGTTCATCCTTATTAATCGAGGTATATCATGCCTAAAGACTTTACACGTATCATTTCATTTGCTTTGTTGGCCTCTGTCCTGATGGCCGCTGTCCTGATGGGAGCCTGCGCTCCTCAGACTCCAACCCACGTTGAGCCAGCAGTTGAGATCAGCCCGACCGCCGCGGCACAGCCTTCGGATTCCGCGCCGCAGGCGACTGTTGCAGAGCAGCCTGACCCAACTACCCCCGAACCAGCCGGTTTTACTGTGGTTGATGGTCTGGGGCGAGAGGTCAGATTTGAGACTGCTCCCCAGCGGATTGTATTGACTGGCAAGGCCTGGTTCCTGTTGGTGGATGCGCTTTATGCTTTCCCCGCATCCGATGATCGTTTGGTTGCGACAGGGGATGCCTTCCAGGGAACAATGGATTTCTTCTCGCTGGTGGATACCCAATTTGATGGAAAGGCACTGCTTGATCGGGATGCCAGCGCCGAAGAGATCGCTGCTTTGCAGCCGGATGTGGTTATGATGAAAAGTTATCTGGCTGAGAGCCAGGGCAAACCACTGGAAGAACTGGGAATCCCCGTAGTCTACCTTGACTTTGAGACTCCTGAGCAGTACCAGCGCGACTTGCAAACCATTGGCCTGATCTTCCAGAATGAAGCCCGTACACAGGAAATGATGTCTTATTTCCAAACAATGACGGACCAGGTGACCGACAAAACGGCCAATCTGAGTGATGCCGAGCGGCCTTCCGTATTGCTCGTGTATTATGATGTGCGTGATGGACAGGCCGCCGTACAGGTTCCTCCGCTTTCATGGATGCAGACCACGATGGTCGAGATGGCTGGCGGCCGGCCGGTCTGGAACGATATTGAACTCGGTAAGGGATGGACGAAGGTCAATTTTGAACAGATCGCTGTCTGGGATCCGGACAAAATCTTTGTGGTCGCATACAACATACCGGTCGAAGAAGCCCTTGATGCTTTGTATGGTGACCTGAATTGGCAGGCTCTTACGGCCCTCGAAACCGGCGAATTATATGCTTTCCCTGGCGATCATTTCAGTTGGGATCAGCCGGATACCCGTTGGGTACTTGGATTGAATTGGCTGGCTTCCAAGATCCAGCCCGACTTGTTTGCCGATGTCGATATGGAGGAACAGGTTTATCAATTCTATGCCACACTATACGGGTTTGACATTGAAGCATTTAGTGACAATATCCTGCCGTTAATCTCAGGCGATTATCCTTAAACCGGCAGAGAGAGCTTTCATTGAGCCAATCCAACCCATCCACGCAACAAGATTCAAAAACTCCCGGCAAGCGGACAAGCGAAGTCCAACGGACGAGTGCAGTCCAGAAGACAAGTCCCGTCCGCTTGCTTGGTGTTCTCTTTGGTCTGATGGTCGG
>JAIOTF010000053.1 GCA_021107195.1 Anaerolineaceae bacterium
AGGCGGATTACTTTATCCTTGCTTTTGCGATATTGTTCACGGTGGCTTCGGTTGTATTCGCCATCATGGGATACGGCAAAATCGCCGGTCTGACCCGTTTCTAAAGCGAGGAGATTAGAATGAAACCTTCTGAAGTTAATAATATGCTTCCCTTTTTGCTGCGCCGCGAAAATGTTGCTCGCTATGAAGATGGCGTAGTAGTCATTGGCGACCGCCGCAAATATCCTTTTGAAAAATCGTATGTGCATTGCAATGATGTAGAGTCCGTTGCCCAGGCAATTGAAGGGATGGTCACTCAGGGTGGCGGGCCGTCACATGCTTCCGCGTATGCGATGGTCATGGCGGCCCGGCAGTGCGCGGATCAATCCGCAGAAGGGCAGTTGAAAACACTGGATGCCGCTCGCAATCGTCTCGTTGATACCCGCCCGACCAATACTGCTATGGCGCGCCGGTTGGAGACGATCATGGAGTTCATTGAAATGGCTCTCAAAGAAGGCAAGAATGTAGAGCAGACCCTGCTGGATTGGATTGAAGCCTTCCGTGATGAAAATTATCGCAGATATGCCGTCATGGGCGAGCTGGGCGCCAGTTTGATGGATGATGGCGACGGTATCCTGACCATGTGTTTTGCCGAAACTGCTTTTTTGCTTTCCCTGGCAATGGCAAAGAGAGATGGTAAGAATATTCGCGTTTTCACGCCGGAAACCCGTCCCTATTTACAAGGAGCACGATTGACAGCACCCAGCGTGCATGAGTTGGGCATCCCGGTGCAGATCATCGGGGATAATATGCCCGGATATATTCTTTCTCAGGGCAAGGTACAGAAATATTTCACCGCCGCAGACCTGGTGACTCTTGATGGACATGTGGTCAATAAAATCGGTACTTTCCAGAATGCGATTGCTGCCCATTATCACGGGGTACCCTATTTTGTGTTTGCATGGCCAGACAAGCTGAAACCCGATCGCGCCTCGATTGAAATAGAAGAGCGCGACCCGGCCGAGATGAAATCCTGCCGGGGGGTGCCCACGACCGATCAGGCTATCGATGCCTACTACCCGGCCTTTGATATCACACCGCCGCGTTTGGTTGCCGGCGTGATTACTATAAAAGGTATCCATAGTGCCTATGACCTGGCGCGTTATTCTGGGTAAAATAGTATAAGGAGCTACGTATGAAATCTGCTATCATCACCGGGACGGGGATTTACGAAATTCCCGGATTTGAACTGGAAAAGAAACAGATCGACACTCCTTATGGACCGGCGCTGGTAAATATTGCCCGCAAAGAGGGTTTTGAACTGATCTATCTGGCACGTCATGGCCTTGACCATTCGACCCCGCCCCATAATATCAACTATCGCGCTAATATCAAGGCCTTACAAATGCTGGGAGTGCAGCGCGTGCTTGCCACCTACGCGGTTGGCTCAATCAGCCGCGATATTCCCCCCATGTCGATGGCTGTCCTAACCGATTTTCTGGACTTTACCAACGGGCGCCCGTTAACCTTTTTTGAAGGAGGAAAAACCGGATTGGCGCATATCAATCTGGATGTGCCTTATTGTCCTGTTATCCGCAAAAAGATGCTCTCCCTGGCACCTGCTTTTGGTTTTAACATCCATCCCGAAGCTGTTTATGTTGCTACTAATGGCCCTCGCCTGGAGACGCCCGCAGAAATTCGCATGTATGGTATGCTGGGCGGTGATGTGATCGGCATGACCGGTGTGCCCGAGGTGGTTCTGGCACGTGAATTGAATATGCATTTTGCCGCTGTAGCCTATTCTATCAATTGGGCGGCTGGCTTAACAGAGGAAATGGAATTTGTTGGTGATAAAATGGGAGAGATGCGTAACAACCTGGCAGCTCTCCTGATTCAGACTTTGCAAGAGCTGGACACATTTGATTGTAGTTGTGAGAAGGCTGTTATGTTCATGCATCCACCGGAGGAATGAGCTGTCTGTCATCCATCATTCTTTCTTTTCACCAAGGAGGTGTCTATCCGATAGAATTTGTTTTTTCTTTGTTCCAAACCGTTGTTTTGTTTAATTCTATTTCTATTCCATAAAAGGAGAAAGCGATGAAAGAAGTATTTTCAATGTGGAAGAACACCAGAATGATTATTCTGGTTGCCCTTTCAGCGGCAATTTATGCGGCTTTCCTGATCGTTTTTAAAGGCGGTATTCCCATCATTCCCGGCATCACCGAAGTCCGCCCGGCCAATGTGTTTCCCCCTGTTTTCAGTCTTCTGTTCGGACCTGCGGGAGCCTGGGGTTCGGCAATCGGCAACCTGATTGGCGACCTCTTTGGCGGCACATTGGGCATTGGTTCCATTTTCGGTTTCGTTGGCAATTTCTTCCTGGGTTTCATTCCCTACAAGATGTGGGGAGCCGTCTTCGGCCTGGTTACCAAGGATGATATGGCCCCGACGACGAATAATGGCAAGAAACTGGTCGCTTTCGAAATCGTAGCCCTGGTAGCCTCGGCTGCTTGTGGCGTCATCATTGCATGGTATCTGGACATTGCCGGAATCGTTCCGTTTGCTTTCCTTTCCGTTACCATCACGATCAATAACTTCGCTGCCGCATTCATCCTGGGCCCAATCCTGCTCGGACTGCTCTACCCGCGTGTCAAGCGCTGGGGGCTGATGTGGACCGATATCATGGACCCGGAAGATGTTGCTGCTGGCAAGGCCATTAATCTTGGCTCAATCCTGATGATCGTGGGCTCAATTGGCGGTTTGGTCGTCGGCCTTTTGGCTGCAGCCGGTCTGGCTGGACAAACTGTTTACGGTTTCACCGGTGAGCAGGGACAGGCTGTCGTTTGGGCATCTGTGCTGCCTTTCCTTATTCTGATCGTGATTGCCAGCCTCATGCTTTCCGGCCGCGAACAGTTTGTTGAGGACGAAGAAGACTAAGCTTTTCGGTTGTTTAGCAAAGGTGAGTACCCTTGTGGTACTCACCTTTTTGTAAGGGTAAGAAGAAGAAAATGCAACCACTCAACATCGATTTTCTCCTGCTGGGCGGCACCATCGTTACTATGGATGCGGCACGCAGCGTGATACAAAACGGCGCAGTGGCTGTTAAAGATTCAAAAATTATATGGATCGGTGTACAGGATGAGACAGGGGATCAGTTTGCCCCCGCTCAAAAAATGGATATTCACGGGAAAGTGGTTATTCCCGGTTTGGTGAACACCCACGGCCATTGGGCAATGACATTGTTCCGCGGGCTGGTTGATGATGTGCCTCTTGAAGCCTGGTTGGAGAAAATCTGGGCGGTAGAAGCTGCGGTTGTTTCGTCAGAAACAGTGGTGGCGGGCAATGAACTGGCGATGATCGAGATGATCCGTTCCGGGACGACTTGTGCAGCGGATATGTACTGGCATTATCCAGAGGCGCTCGATGCTGTTATCAGGGCTGGTTTTCGAATGGTGAATGGACCTAGCTTTGCAGATATTCCTGGCTTTGAAGATCGCAGGGATATGGCGCTTAAAACCGCCATTGAATTCCTGGATCAATATCAGGATCAACCGCTGATCCAGCTCTGTGTCCAGGCACACTCAACATATACTACGAATTTGAAGGTACTGGAGGATGTTGCCCGCATCTCGCAAGACCGCAATATTGGTTTCATTACCCATGCTGCTGAATCTCAGGGCGAGCTTGCCCAGGTTCGTGAAAAATATAAAAAAACACCGATAGAGGTTCTGGATTCAGTTGGTTTATTGGGAGAAAAAACCCTGCTTGCGCATTGTGTCCATCTTTCTGATGCAGAGATTGAACGCCTGGCTGAGACGGGTACAAGCGTGGCACATTGTCCATCTTCCAATCTCAAATTGTCCTCGGGGATCGCACGGGTGGCCGATATGGTGCGGGCCGGCGTCAATGTTGCCATTGGCACGGACGGCCCGGCCAGCAATAACGATCTTGATCTGTTCCATGAAGCGCAGTTGGCCGCCCTGCTGCAAAAAGGCGTTACCGGTGACC
>JAIOTF010000090.1 GCA_021107195.1 Anaerolineaceae bacterium
AATGTCGTTATCTGCAAAAGCACCGAAGCGAGTTGATTGAATGTCGAGCACACCGATGGTGCGATCACCAATCTTCATGGGCGTGCATAACTCAGCCCTGGTTTCGGGCAAGATGGGTTTGTGCAATTCATAAGGCCCTTCCAGGAGGTTGTTCGATAACAGGGGCTGCCCTTGTGCGGATGTCTGACCAACGAGCGAATTTGAGCCAACAGCTAATCTTGTAGTTTGTTTTAGAATGTCTGAAGTCGATTCGCGAATTGAGATGAAATCACTCGTTTCATCCATCAGATAGATAGAGGCATTGTGAAAATTAAACCGTTCACAAAGCAGGTTGATGAAGCGCGGCAGCAAAATGTCCAGCGTTAGCTCGCCAGTGGTGTCACGGGCCAGCTCGGCAGCGGTTTTTAATTCCAAAGCGCGTCTTTCTGCTTCAACAACAAAGTTTTGTCTTTCTAGTGCAACTGCAATACCGTTGCCTGCTGCTTCAAGCAGACGGATATCCACTTCTGGAAATTCCACCGGGCGTTCTGCAGAAACATTGATAAATCCCAATAATTTCCCTGCGGATTTCATTGGTACCCAGCAAATTGAGCGCAATTTTGATTTCAGCAATGTGTCTTTCGATATTGGGTCTAATGAACTATTTTTAACATCTGGAATTGTAAGAGGGTTTGCTTCAATAGATGATACGATTGGGAAATCAACGGATTTAATATTGAAGCTGGCTTTGCGATAGCCGGTTTTTTTGTCATACACGCCCACAACAGTCAGTTCTTCAATCCGGCCCTCTGTGCGTTCGGTTACAAGAACAATTGATGCCTGATCCGCCTTCAGAGGAAGAAGGTTTTCACCGATAATGGTCAGGTGCTCGCTCAACAAGGACGCTTGAGCAATCTTATTGGAAATCATATAAAGCGTTGCCGTGTCTTCCAGCGCTTCTTCTGTTTGGTCAAATAAGTGTTGGTTTTCTACGGCAATTGCCATTTGGTCAACGAGTGGCGGTAAAGTTCTCTTTTCTCTGGGGCTGAACTTGTGCATTTCTTCCGAGGCCAAAAGCAATGTCCCAATCTGTTTCTTGCTAACCCACAGCGGCAGAATTGCCAGAGAGCAGATATTATTGGCATTGAAGAATTCTTTGGCTTTGTCATCGAGATAAATGGAAGAAATATCGTTATAATAATTTGGTGCCGGGGTTAAGAAATATCTTTGGAATGTTTCCGGATCGAGTTGTGTGTCGATATCGGGTGCAGGTGTGCCGCGTCCGCTGTACCAGGTGGCCGTTACAGCCATGGTTGTTGGTTTCTCTTGTTCATCGTACTCAAACGTAAGAAGAGCTCCACGATTGATATTTGAGTTCTTGATATCCTGGGTTAAGGCAGCGATCATTTCCTGGAAGTCATTGGCAAGAGCCAGACGATGACTGGTGTTGTATAGTTGTTCTGTTTCATCCAGCGATGTCTGTAATTGGTCTAGCAAGTCTTCACGCGCAAGGGTGTTTGAGAGCGCGTTGGCCGCGACCTGGAGTGCGTAAATTTCTTCATATTGCCATTCGCGCAGGGTTTCCAATTGATCGAATCCCAGGAAACTCGGTGTTTGGCTTTGGCCGGGAACCGCCAGAAGCAATGTCGAATGAATGTTTTGTGCCTCCAGAAGTATACGTTCTGAAGACGGAAGCGTGGCAACTGTTCCGGTGCTTAAACCATTTTCGACCAGGTCCTTTGCCCAGCGGTTATAGAGCGCCACGGGCATATGGATGATCTTGTCGATAGGCATTTGTTCCAAAATATTCCCATCCTGCCAGCATGTATTGGCGTGCCAATACTGACCAGCTTCATCTGTTTGGATTTCGGCAAAATAGACCCGGCTGGCATTTGAGGCTTTGCCTAGCATTTCGAGGAAATCCGGTAATGCTTTTGTTCCGAATTCTGTGAGGGCCGCAACGCCTTTTGCAGCAAATTCCTGATAGCGGCTGCGAATTTCTACGGTTGTTAAAGCATCTGACATTTCCTGGAAGAGATAAGCGTTTTCCAGGGAAGTGGCAGCTTGGGTAGCAATGGTGGACAGTAGTTCAAGGTCAATATCCGAGAATGCGCTTTCTTTTTCAAAATTCTCCAGAAGAATTGCGCCCAGGTTTTTTTCACTAACAATCATCGGCACCGCGAGTAGAGAGCGCGGCGGGGCAGACGGTGTGTTTTCCTTAATGTATTGGTGATATTCGCTTGGTGAATTTATCAACAATGGTCGTCTGAATTCCAGGACATAATTGATTGGCCCGGGCGATAATAAACGTTCTTGTTGATAAACCTTCTCAGAATTAATAATTGAAACTGGAAACGATATTCTCTCACCGTCATCACTCATAATCGCAATCGTTAAGTTGGGGTTTTCGATCATCTGCGGGATGATGTTTTCGAGATAGGAAAAAATATCTTTCCGATTTGTCAAGGTATTCAACTGTTGACCGACTTGATTCAGTGATGCCAGGTCTTGATTGCGTTTTAGCGTTTCTTTTTCAGCGCGAACCCTTTCGCCAAGCTCTCGCTGGACAGTAGAGTAGAGTTGTGCATTTTCCAAAGCCAAGGAAAGTTGGGCTGCAACTTCCTGAACGAGAAGTTGATTTTCTTTTGACCATTTGCGGTTTGGATTGGAATCAAGGATTTCGAGAGATCCGGATACTGCATCGCCAATTGTTACTGGATGCGAGATTGATGCACCGCCAAAAACAACATTTTGGTCGCTTTTGAGAATCAATTTTCCTGTTTCGTTCCATAATGGTTCAGATGCAGGTTTAGAGGGAAAAGATAAAAAACCGGTGCGTTTTTTCTTACCTGACTTTGGCGTAATTGACGTTTCTTGGATGACTACTGGTTTTGATGTAAAAGGTTGCAGGTTGGTTTCCGGTGTTTCTAGGCGAGCTGGAATTGAGGGGAGAGCATCCTTAGAGAGGATTTGTGTAAAGCCACGCCAACCAATCTTCTTTCCATTCGCCAGGAGGGGTGAAAAAATCTGGACTCTTGTTGGGAGGGTATCTTCATTGGCGAGTATATAGTCAACATCAATCTCTATTGGGAATACATCTCCAAATAAAGCAGACTCAAAGACGCCGGTAGAGTTTTCGTGAAGTGCGAAAGAGAAAATCGTTTGACCAATAAAATCGGTTTCAGAAATGTTCAGGATATTTTTAACTTCAGCACTGCACGATGTTAGTTTTGCCTCGCGATCACATTCCCAACTCCAGCCTCGCAGCGTTTCGGTTTGGGGATCATATAATGCAGAATCGTTTTCTTCAAAACCAGAAAAGAAGTTGTCTAATCTGCTGAATAATGAGTTCACTGCCATATTTCTGCTCCTGCCTGCCTGCCTGATGTTGCTCAAGTTGTGGATATTCATCATTATCGAAATTGTGTAAAGAGCGAAATTACAGATTGTGCCCGTTATCAGCAGGAGTCTTTTCCTGCTGATTGGCGTCGTTCTGCTGGAGGATGATTTGCGCACCCGAGGCATGCAATTCTCGTTTCAGTTCATTAACTGCGATTTCTAACATTTCATTAAAATCAGTCGTTGAACGGATCTTGCTTGTGATTTCCAGTACCTTCCGGTCACGGTCAGCGCGTTTTGCAGTTTCTTCAAATAGGCGAGCATTTTCCAAAGCAAGTGCAATCTGGTCCGAGACTTTCTCCATTGTTGAAATTTGCGCTGCATCCCAGCTGCTTGTTTCATCTGCTCCCTGAATCTGGATGACTCCGATGGTTTCACCTCGCAAAATGATCGGTAATTTCAGGGTGTTGTTTTCAGGCGTGATTGGATTAACGGACTCGAGTGCAGGGTTGATTTCTTCTAATGGTAAGGGTTCGGTTGCTGTCGTGCCATGAAGGGTATACCGATAACTGATCTGTTCACTTTCTTCTACCTTTTCAGTCCATGATTCACGCAGATATTGCTGGTGGATATCCTGCATTTCTTTCAACGTTTCTTGCGTTTCTTCATGGAGGCGGCTGTTGGCAATGGCAACAGCTACCTGGTCGGCCAGTGTGCCGAAAAGTTCAATATCTTCATTTAGAAAGGCGTCTGGCACCATAGATTGTACATCGAGAGCACCGATGACATTATCGCCGTCTTTCAGTGGAAGTGCCATTTCTGAGCGCGTGCGAGGGAGATCCGGGTTGTTGAAATAGATAGAGTCCTCGCCCACGTCTGTTGCAATTCGCGCTTGTCCGGTGCCTGTCGCAAAACCAACGATTCCAACCTGTCCGACGCGTAATTTGTGTTGTCTGGCCAGCATACGTTGCCCGCCTTCGCTGTTGGCGGCTCGCAGGACTGCGTATTGCCCGGCAGGGTCAATCAGAAAGATGCCTACGTGGTAGAAATCAAACCGTTCGCTGATCAGGTGGGTAACCTGTGAAAGCAAGATTTCCAAATCCTGTTCTGCAACGACGGTACGTGCTACATCGGCGATGGTAGATAATTGCTGTGAACGATATGCCAGAGATTTGTTTTGCTCATCCAATTCCCTGGTTCGGACAGCAACGCGATCCTCTAACTCGTTAATGATGGTGCGAAGGCGCCTGGTCATGCTGTTGAACACAGTTGACAAAGCGCCGATTTCATCTTTTGTGTTTACTGTGGTTTCGACTTCCAAATTCCCTTTTGTGATTTGGGAGGCTGCTTCTGTTAAATTCAGGATGGGTGCACTTATGTAGCGCGCAATACCCAAAGAGAGAAGGCCGGCGAGTGCAATA
>JAIOTF010000208.1 GCA_021107195.1 Anaerolineaceae bacterium
CATGACCATCTCTATTTCTATCCGCCCGAACCTTATGCTTCTCAGGATCATGACCTGCGTCTGGATTCTGTGGAGGCGGCAATCCATGAGCTGAAATATTTTAAGCGAGCTGGTGGAAATGCTTTGGTTGAAATGACCACGACGGAGATGGAGCGTGACCCGGAAAAGCTGAAGACAATTTCCCGGATCGCAGGGGTGCATGTCATTGCTGCGACGGGGTACAACAAAGGTAAATTCAGTGAAGCATTTGTCAAAGACAAGTCTGTCGAACAACTGGCGCGGGAGGAAATCCAGGACTTGATGGTGGGGATGGATGGCACAGACATCCGGGCCGGACTGATCAAAGCTTCCAGCGGGTTGAATGCAATTTCTGCTGCTGAGCAGAAACTGTTTGAAGCGGCGATCATCGCTCACCGGGAAACGGGTGCGCCTGTTTCTACGCACACCGAAAAAGGATCGATGGCGCTGGAACAAATTGCAATACTCAAGGATGGCGGCGTTGATCCGCAACATATTCTCATTGGGCATTCCGACCTCAACATGGATTGGGAGTATTTTCTGGCAGTAGCCGAAACGGGCGTAATGATTGGGTTTGACCAGATTGGGAAAGAGAAATATGCATCTGATGCGGTGAGAATTGACTTCATCAAGCGCTTGATTGCCGCGGGATATGGCAAGCAAATCATGCTATCGATGGACCTGGCGCGGCGTTCGAATTGGCCGAGTTTTGGTTTTGGGTATGGCCCTGGGTTAACTTATATCCTGTGGCGGTTTGTGCCCTGGATGCTGCAATCTGGTGTTTCTGAATCCGAAGTAGAGGATATGTTGGTGAATAATCCTGCGAAAGCATTTGCCTGGTCAGGGGAGTAACAGGAGTTGCGTGTAGTTTAACACTCCCTTTGGATCGAATTCGATCCAAAGGGAGTGTTTGTTTTGTAAATGCTCGAATTATGAACGTTTTGTTCAGTCCTGTTTTGAAACGCCTTTGACGATGTACACCGGGCGGCCTTTGGTTTGTTGGAAGATGTAGCCAATGTAAATGCCCAGAATGCCCTGGGAAATCATCAAGCTGCCGCCAGTGATGAGCAGGATGAACATCAAGGAACTCCATCCTGGTGCGAGGTTGGCGACATCTCCGCGCACCCAGAAATTCAGGACGTAGATCATTTCTCCCAATGCAAGCACGAGAAAGAGAACGCCGATCGACAGGCTGATATAGATTGGCACCATTGAAAATGAGAAGACAGCATTCATACCAAGCCCCAACATTTTGCGGAGCGAATACTTTGAGTGTCCGGCCAAACGGTCAGGCGGTTGGAAGGGGAGGATGATGCTTTTGAAGCCAACCCAGGCCACCATGCCCCTTAGGAAACGATGATATTCGGGCATGGCCTGCAATTTCTCCACGACTTGTCTGGAAAGCAGGCGGAAATCGGCGCCATCAGGCTGAATGTGAGTATTGCTGATGGAATTGATCAGGCGGTAGAAGGCGGAAGAAGTAAGCCGTTTGAATGAAATGGAGTGGTTTTCACTGACCCTTTCGGTCAGAACAATATCGTAGCCATTCTCTGCCAGCCGCAGCATTTCGGGAATCATTTCCGGGGGGTGCTGTCCATCGCCATCCATGCTGATGGCGTAATCTGACCTGGAATAGTCCAGTCCGGCTGTCAGGGCAGCCTGGTGACCAAAATTCCGCGACAGTTCAATGACTGTTACAGCATCGTGGGCAGCGGCTAATTCCTGCAACTGATGCTGGGTTTGGTCGCTGGAGCCATCATTGACAAAGATGAGCTGAAAGTCATAAGGCAGCGGAGAAATGGCTGCTTGAAGTTGTTCGAAAAATGAAAAAATAGCTTCATCTTCGTTAAAAAATGGTACGATTATGTCAACACTGGTCATCGGTAAATTCCACTCCGGTATCCATTTGAGAATTTGGTGTAAATATTATATCTTTAATCTGGGTAGTGAATGGCGACAGAGGATTATTTGAATCAGTTGGCAAAGATAAACAATCTTTACCGCATAGTGGAAATCGTGATAATGTGATGATTAGGTTGATGTCAAGAATTTATGGGTAGAGCCCGTGGATTTGATTGAAGAACGCACCACGACATGCTTGCAATATGCACCAGCTGAGGCGCTGCATGTTACCGCAGATTGTGGTTACAGCCAGATAGCACGCTATGCTGCTTTAGGCAAGATGGCGAATATGTCGAAAGCCGTTCGAAATGTGCGTGCTTTGAGGGGGCTGGTAACAGTCCGCTAATTATGGAATTTAATCAATGATGAGAGGGTGATTGAAATAACATGGTTAATAAAGCTTGGGTTCGAATAATTCCTGCTGAAGAAGGTGACGATACATTACAACGGGCATACGCAGCTTGTGTTGATCCCCAGACGGGTGAGCCAGCTCATATTCTTGGTGTGCAGAGCGCAAATCCCCAAGCCATGCTTGATCATCTGGCGCTTTACCGGACGTTGATGTATGGTCCTTCGCCGCTGAAACGCCGCCAGCGAGAGATGATCGCTTTAGTGGTCTCATCGGTCAATGCATGCGTTTACTGAATGAACCATCACGGAGAGGCTCTCCAACGATTGGTCAAAGATGCAGCCTGGGTGGAGGCCCTGGCGAGGGATTATCAACAGGCTGATCTTTCTGATGCAGAGCATGCGATGCTGGATTTTGCTGACAAATTGGCGCGTACTCCTGAGAATATCCAATATGAGGATCATTTGCGCCTGCGTGAGGCTGGTTTTGGGGATAGAGCAATTCTGGACATGGCGCAGATCATTGCATACTTCTCTTTTGTGAATCGCATGGCATTGGGTTTGGGTGTGCAGCTCGAAGAATATTGGAAGTCCGGAACGTTTGACTTGCTTGGAACGGAATAATAATGGAACGTAACCAGAGGTTGGCGCCTGCAAGATGCGGTTTTGCAGAGAAGAGATTCACGATCTTGAAGTTCAACGGATAAGGTGGAAAGATGAATGAGAAAATGGAATTCCCGTATGCTTTTATTGATGAATTGCTGATCTCACAGGAAGAAATTGAAGAGCGAATACGAGTTCTGGGGGAACAGATCACTGAAGATTATCGGGATTCAGAGAATCTGCTCTTGCTGGGCTTATTGCGCGGCAGCGTGATGTTCATTACGGATCTGATGAAGCATATTCGCCGGCCGATGACGATGGATTTTATGTCCGTTTCTTCATATGCCGGCTCGGAATCAAGCGGGTTTGTGCGCATAGATTCGGATCATAAGACGAATATTTACGGGTGGGATGTGATCCTGATTGATGATATTGTCGACAGTGGTTATACGATCCACACAGTGCGAAAATTATTACTGGAGCGAAAGCCCAAGAGCTTGAAGGTTTGTGCGCTGCTGGACAAACCTGAGCGGCATAAACTTGATGTTCAGATCGATTATTGCGGGTTTACGATCGAGGATCATTTTGTGGTGGGGTATGGACTGGATATTGATGAGAAGGGAAGAAACCTGCCGTATATTGCAACGGTTGACTTGGAGAAATATCACCAATTATACGGGTGATCGGACAAGCGCATTAAGATGGTACAAACCAGCATCCTTCCCAAAATGGGTGCCGGATTTTTTAAGCTAACAGGTTTGCATCATGTATTCTTTATCAAGTAGTCAGGGAATGAATAAGCGGTCGACGTTGCTTTTTCCCTAATCCTTTTGAAGAATCAGGGCAGCTGTTATTGACTTTCACAGGTTTTTATTGTAAGTTGGATACAAGCAGAGGTATGTCTGATGAGGTTATGTTGCAACAGGCAGAGGTGCAGCAAGAAGCTGACCATGTCACCGTAGATGTGGTGTGATCGTTGACCAGTATCAAGTGGGGGACTGGATTGACGCAGGTTTGGTGCAAGATGTAACTGATCTGGTAGCGGGTTGGCCGGATCGTCATTTTACGACCAGTTTTTCATCTGTTACGGATCGTGAGGGCAGTCAATTTTTCATCCCTGTGAATGCAGATGTGTACCTCATGCTGGTGAATAAAAAGGCATTGCCTTATTTGCCGGATGGTGCAGATGTACAGTCGTTGACATGGGAAGAATTTGCACAGTGGGCAATCAGGATCGCCGAAGGGGAAGGCGTGGGGAAGACCGCGGTGACGGGGTCGCCGCGTAGATATTGGATTTACCAGTTTGGCAGCACTGCGCTTGCCTATGGCGCAGGGTTCCCGGATTTCAATTCTGCTGCTGCCAAGGAAGCATGGGCACTTTGGGCAGAGATTGGCGCTGCGGATGGATTTATCCCCGATGTGAAGAAAATGGAAACTGTTGTGGATGTGATGCAGCGCGAGGAAGCGTGGTTGACGCTGCTGCATTGCACACAGGTTGCGCCAGTGTATGCCCTCAAAGAGGGTCAATTGATAGTGGCGCCAATGCCGCGCGGGCCAGCCGGGATCGGAAGTGTAGCGGGGTTTAGCGGTCTGGCCTTGCTGGCTGGGGCGCCAAATCAGGCAGGAGCAGACGCCTTTATGGCATATCTGACAAGCCCGGAAGTGCAAGTGAAGATTGAGAAAGGTACCAATGGATTGGTCCCGACGGTTATCGAAGCGGGACTCATTGCCGGTGAAGATGCGCAAGGGCAGGTGATGGCTGCCGGTATTAAAGTTTTGGAATTGGGGGTGGTATCAGGAATCCCGGCCGGGGAGTATCAGGATTGGGGCGCAGTAAAACAGATTTTTGATGACGCATTCATTAAAATTGTTTTGAATAGCCGGGGTGAACTGAACGAATCAGCGTTGGAGGATTCAGCAGAACTACTGGAGGAGCTGCGAAAATAGAATATTCTTTCCGCATTCAAATCAGCTTTTTTCCAAAGAAACAAAGGGAGTGATGCTGCTTCTCTTTGTTTTTAGGTTTTCGGCCGGGTATGATCTGGTGCGAATAAGTGGATTATTTCGGTCTGCTATGTTTTTTGCTGGTGAATGGTAAAATAAATGCCAGGACCTGCGACGGCCTGATTGGATCACGAGGAGGTGGAATGCAATATCGGAACTTTGGGAAACTGGGTTGGAAACCCTCGGCGCTTGGATTTGGTGTGATGCGCCTGCCGGTATTGGATAATCTTCCTGCCAGGATTGATGAAAGTCAGGCAAGCAGCATGCTGCATTACGCTATTGATCAGGGGGTCAATTATCTTGACACTGCATATCCCTATCATCGCGGACAGAGCGAAGTCTTTTTAGGCGAAGCCTTGAAAGGCGGTTATCGCGAGAAGGTGAAGCTGGCAACAAAACTTCCTTCCTGGATGATTGAGACATCAACCGATTTCGACCGGTATTTCTTTGAGCAGTTGGAAAAATTACAGACAGATCATATTGATTTTTATCTTTTACATGCTTTGAAGCGTGAATGGTGGGATAACCTGTTTCAGCTTGGTGTCCTTGAATGGGCTGAAAAGAAAATTGCAGAAGGAAAGATCGGTTACCTGGGGTTTTCTTTTCATGATACATATCCCGTATTCAAAGATATCGTCGATGCATATGATGGCTGGTCTTTTTGTCAAATTCAGTATAACTATATGGATATTAAATATCAGGCCGGGAAACGCGGCTTGAAGTATGCTGCAGAAAAAGGGCTGGGTGTGGTCATTATGGAGCCTCTTCGCGGCGGTTTGCTCGCCAAGAACCCGCCTCCACCCGCAGTGGCAAAGCATTATGATGGAATGGATGTCAAGCGCACGCCAACGGATTGGGCTTTGCAGTGGCTGTGGAATCAACCTGAAGTATCGGTAGTGTTGAGTGGTATGAGTACCATGGCCCATGTGCAAGAGAATGTAGAGAGTGCAAATCAATCCGGCATCGGTGCGCTGCGAGAGGCTGATCATGAGTTCATTGTCAAAATTCAGCGAGCCTATAAAGACATTACGCCGATTCCTTGTACCAATTGCCGGTATTGTGTGCCTTGCCCGGGCGGCATTGACATCCCAACAGTTTTCCGCATCTTCAATGACACCGTTATGTTTGAAGATTTGAAGCATGGAAAATCACAATATCACTTCCTGAGTGAAGAGCACCGTGCTGATAATTGTGTAGAGTGTGGTTCTTGTGAAGAAAAATGCCCACAAGGGATTGCTGTGATCGAATGGCTCAAAGAAGCACATGCGATGCTTGAAGATACCAACCCAAGAGCTGAAGAAAATGCGATTTAATTTGTTTGATAGACTGGTTGGCAGAGCCAGCCGGTTTTTTGGGTGATACGATTGGCAATTGGGATATGAAAGGGTTAAGTTGTTGGATTGTCCATGCCTGACCATTGATAAGAATCAGGCAGGTGTAAGCCAAGCCGTTTTAGTAAACGGCTGACAATCATATCTGTCATTTCATCCAAAGATTGTGGGCGATGGTAGAAGACAGGCATTGGCGGTGCGATGACAGCGCCTGATTTGGCGGCCAGGTCCATCAGTCGGATATGTCCGCGGTGGAGTGGCGTTTCACGCACTGCCAGGATCAGTGGCCGGCCTTCTTTCAGGCAAACATCAGCGGACCTGGCAATCAGATTATCTGCATGGGCGTTTGCAACTTGAGAGAGGGTCTTAATCGAGCAAGGCAAGATGAGCATACCCTGGGTTGAAAACGACCCGGATGCGATAGGTGCAGCGATATTATCTGGTTGGTACACAAAATCTGCCAGGGCTTTGATCTGACCGGGTTCCCAACTGGTTTCCCGGGAAATGGTCAGGCGAGCAGGTTCGCTGATGATCAGGTGCGTTTCCACATCTGCTTGGTGAAGTAATTCCAAGGCACGGATTCCGAGAATCGCGCCTGTGGCACCTGTGATTGCCAGGATGATCTTGTGCCTTTGTTGATCTGATCCCATACTGAGCATATCGGAGCCTCTTTGAATAAGTTGTTTTAGTGCATTCTATTAAAATCTACCACACTTGGGTGAGAATTTCTCATTCTTAAAAGAAAAACTGCGGGATGATGCTACACTTAATAAAGGTGTCAATTTCATTTGAGCATTGGGGAGGCAGGAGGATAGTTTGGATCTGCAACAAAAAACAGTTTTCATCACTGGAGGGGCAGTTCGTATCGGGAGGGAAATTGCCCTGGCGTTTGCCAGTGCTGGCGCCAATGTATTAATCCATTATCATACCTCTGCTCGAGAAGCAGCCCAGACAGTCGAGGAGATAAGATCGTATGGCGTTGCTTCACAACCCTTTCAGGCCGATTTACAAGATGCAAAGGCAGTTGAAAAGTTGTGTGACGCAGCATTGCAGTCTTGCAATGGGATTGATATTCTTGTCAATTGTGCTTCTTTCCTTAAGCCCACGCCTTTTCCATCCAAGCAGTATGATGATTGGGATACGATCACAGCGGTTTCGATTGATGCGCCATATCACCTGGCAAACAGATTAACGCCAGCTATGCTTGACAAGAGGGAAGGGACGATTATCAATATTCTGGATTTATCGATTTGGCAGGCCTGGTCAAACTTCACAGCGCACAGTGTGGGAAAAAGCGGATTGCTGGCGTTGACCAGACAGCTTGCGCTGGAGCTATCTCCTGATGTGCGGGTGAATGCTGTTGTGCCTGGTTATGTGTTACCTCCTGCCCATTTTTCGTATGAGAAAATTGAAACCATTGCAAAGCAGATCCCGCTTAAAAGATGGGGGAAACCACAGGAAGTAGCCAAGGCCGTTCTTTTCCTTGCCCGGGCGGATTATATAACTGGTACTGTTCTCCCGATTGACGGTGGTGCGCATTTACTCCATCGTTCTTTGCAATAAAAATTTAGAAGCCAGGATTATGATTTGGGTATGCAAGTATGATTGACAAACGAATCCTGTTCGTGTATGCTTTTTTTAGAGATAAGGATAAATATTACCGATTTAATGGAATTAATGGTTTATTAGCATAATTTAATTGATCAGGTGGATTTAATGAAAAGATTATTGAATTCGGGTATTGTTCTTTTGGCTTATTTGTCGGTATTGTTGAATATCGATC
Organism: Anaerolineaceae bacterium; assembly: GCA_021107195.1. Classification (GTDB taxonomy): domain Bacteria; phylum Chloroflexota; class Anaerolineae; order Anaerolineales; family Anaerolineaceae; genus SMBSF63. Next base: position 7,990 of record JAIOTF010000208.1, read on the forward strand.
GGATCGATGTTGAGGGTTGGGTTCCGATTGAACCCTTTATCTATGTTTTGTGTACGCTGGCAATGGTTTCAGGCGTGCTTGTGCCGCTTCTGCGCCGTCAAAAATTGCAATACTCGCTCATGTTTTGGGGTCTTGTTTTTATTTTAAGCAAACGGCTCCTTTTTACTGGTCAGCCTATGCTCGGTGGTAAGTATACTTACATAACGATACTGGAATTGGCAGTGTATTTTGTGGCGGTTTATCTCACCAAACAATTTACAGAAAACCTTGCAGACGCGGGAAGGTTGATTGATGAGGCGATCGTGCCGCAGTTGAACCATCGCATTTACACTTTCGAAGAAGCTGAAGCTGTGATCACAACGGAGCTTATGCGCAGCCGGCGTCATGATTACCCGGTGTGCGCTTTGGTTGTTGAACCAGAGAATGGTGCAGGGAACTGGCCTTTGGATGAAGATCTGGAGCGTGCCGTTCGGGAAATAGAAGTTCGAATCCGTGAAAAGTATGCAACAACTGAACTTGCGGAAACGATCAGTGATTTGACCCGGCAGACAGATTTTGTGATTGATATGGGGATACCTGGCCGTTTCTTGCTCATTTGTCCAGAGGCTACACCGCAGAATGTCGGGAAATTTTTAGAACGTTTACAGGAAAGGGTACAGAGCTCGTTGGGGGTGCACTTGCAGTATGGAATGGCTACTTTTCCTTTGGATGCTCCATCATTTGAAGGGGTGTTGGAGATTGCCGTCTCAAATTTGAAAGAATACTTGCCTGGAAGACGGTGAAAAGGGTAAAGGAATATTGGCAATTTGGACAAGATATATCTTGAATTATTTGTAAAATAGATATATCATATTGGTATAGCTATTTGGATAGCTATTACTTAAGCAGTTTCTTTTTTTTGCTGGCAGCATTTCGGAATGCGGAGAATCGTTGTTCCAGCCATGCGCCATTTTCCTGGGAGGTAAAGAAATGGCTACAAAAATTCGCAGGTTTGTTTCACCAGGGTTGTTTCTGCTGCTTGTTTTTATGTTTGCTTTTACCAGCATGCAGGTCAGCGCAAAAGGGGTAATTCCTGAAGCGCAGTCAGGGGCACAGGAAGTACCCCCGACCCCTACGCCACTACCAGAGATTCATACGTTCACTGACAACATCACTTTCACTCTTGGTGATCTTGGTGAACAGACATTTGCATTGTACTATCCATCGGCATACACGTTCACGTTCAGTATGCCTAACCAATGGACATTGTATACCACATCCGGGGCAGGTTACATGGACATTCATTACGACCTCTATGAAGATTGGAGTGCAACGGCCGCCCAACCAGCCCTGACGTATAATAATGTTTATCGAACATATGGCCCTGACCGCCCATATTTGGATGTGGTGATAAACGATGTTTTGGCTGGCTCTTTTACGCCGGTCGTTGGGAAAGACCAAATTGCCAGAATAGAAATCCCGAGCGACGTTGTGGTTGGGAGATATACCAATAATCCGTATAACGATTTCACCGTTGAAATCCAATATTATGGAAACCGTGACAATTTCTGTTATTACGACGGGACAATAAAGATCTATGACGACTCGCAGATCCACTTTGGTTTTGTTCCCTTAAATCCACAGCGCAATGTAGCTGAATTTCCCCGTCCTCTGGTTCAGGATTCATTCCTGCCGGAAACGATCCAAATTGTAATTCCGGATAATTTCAATCAAGCAGACCTTGAGGCGCTGGCATCTGTTTCGTCAGCGGTGGGCGGCGGAACATACGGCAATGTCAATCTGAATGTATTGAAAGCTTCAGAGGCCACGCCTGAGGTGATCAAAAATCACAGTGTGATCGTTATTGGGCAGCCAAAGAACAACAGCTTTCTGCTGTCTTTGTATCAACGGCAAATGCTGCCCACCGGATTGACGGGCAATAACATCATTCAATATGGCGGAGAAACCTTGTCAGATGAGGATGGTGTTTTACAGGAGATGCAATCTGAGTTCAATCCAACATATACGTATTTTGTCGTCACTGGCTCCAGTGATGAAGCTGTGTTGCGGGCTGCCAAGGCATTGACTTTAATGCCGATTGGAATTGAAGGGAATTTGCTGGTTGTAAAATCTGATGGTCCGGAACAAGTGGTGGTTGAAACGCCATTCGTACGCACTTTTGCTCAATTTGGGTTCACTTCAAGAACTTTCTATGGACTTGGCGTGCGAAGCGCATTCCTCACTTTTTATGTGCCGAGAGATTGGATCATTCAGGATGGGACTTCGATAGATCTGGTGTATGCTTTTTCTGACAAGTTGAGCACGTCAAATTCATCCTTTACGATTGAGTTGAATGGCAACAAAATCGGGACAGTGCCAATCGAACTGAATATGCCCGGTGAGCAGGTATTTCGTGTTCCATTGCGGAAGGAAGATATTGAAGTTGGCGCAGCGAATTATCTGCGATTTGAGAACGTTTTGCAATCTGAACTGGATTGTGCCAGTTTTGATTACCGTGCAAACTGGTTCAACGTTCGGGAGACCAGCCAGTTGAATTTGCCCTATAAAGTGATTGAAAACCTGGACTTGCTGCCTGCTTTCAGCCACCCATCCTATTACCTGATCTATGAGCCCGGAGTGCTTGTTTCCATGCCTGCCAGCCCGACAAATGATGAGGTGAACGGGCTTGCAAATCTGGGATTTTTGGTCGGGGCGCAGAATCCTTCACCAGCAGACATCATGGTCAGCACGGACCCAAATCTTGATCTGGAGAGCCATGCCGATCGTAACATTGTGTTGTTTGGCAGGCCAACGGCCAATCCTCTGATCGCACAATTGAATGACATGGTTCCGCAGCCTTTTGTAACTGGAGAAGACGCCTTGAAACAGCGTATCGGCGGTGTTCCCTATCGCCTTTCTCAAGATGTCGACTTGGGAATGGTAGAAGTGATTCCTGCTCCCTGGAACAAGTTGAAAGGGATTACGATCGTAACAGGCACCTCGGACAAGGGCGTAAGCATGGCCTTGGCATCCTTCACGAATAGTGATGCGTTGTTTGACCTGTCTGGAGATTTGTTATTCGCCACGGGCACAGAAATTCTTTCATTCCCCACCACAGAAGAAGTGCCTGAATTGTTGGACACCCTGGCACAGGAAGCTTTGACAGCGACAGGTGCTGGACTTGAGGCGGTTGCGCAAACACCGCAATCCAGTACCAGTGAGCAACCAGACCGGTATGTCAGCCCGGAAGCGGTTGGCAACAATATGGTAGGGACGATCGCTCTGATCGGATTGGTCGGTGTTGGTGTGGTGCTTGCCATTCTAGGTATTGTCAAGACAACGCGCGGTGGTCGTAAATCGTAAGATTAAGTCTCATTTAAATAAAAGATCCGGCGGATTTCCGCCGGATCTTTTATTTTCGGATTATATGAAATTCAGGAGACCTTTTTGATTTTTCCGGCGTGCTGCTGGTATTTTTTTCCACACATTCCACATTTTGCTTGATCTGCTGGATCGAAATCAAGTTTTTCACCACATTCACAGACCCAGCCGATCTGACGCGCAGGATTGCCAATGGTCAGGGCTTGGGAAGGGATGTCTTTAGTGACGATAGAACCGGCACCAACCATGGCAAATTCTCCGACTGTGACACCCGGCAAGATCACCGCAGCAGCGCCGAGCGTAGCGCCGTACTTGATGAGGGTAGGGGCGAACCAGTCATGTGTTTCATAGCGCATACCGGCTTCCGGCAAGCGTGGTGAGCGCGGGAAGCGATCATTGGTGAAGAAGACATGCGGCCCCACAAATACACCGTCTTCCAGGGTGATGCCTTCAAATAGCATGTTGCCATTTTTGATGGTCACGTTATTGCCGACAATGGCGCCAGATTCGATAAAACAGCTGTCGCCTATATTGCAATTTGCACCGATTGGCACATCCTTCATGATGTGGGTGTAGGCCCAGATTTTAGTATCTTCGCCAATGGTTTCGGTTTCCACTAAAGCAGTGGGATGAATGTAGGGATCACTCATGGTTTTCTCCTTGTGGCAATGGATGGTTAAAGTTTTGGGAAAATAGCCTTTGCAGGCAATAGTTTTCTTAGGACCTGGAAATATTTGTACCGTTCTTTTTCCCAGTTTTGCACCTGAACAAATTGCTCGTTAGCATGCTGAACCAGGGCCGCGTATTTTTCAGGATGGTTGTAAAGGTCGAGAACAGCCTGGGCGAATGCTTCCGGTTTGCCGGGGGGGACATAGCGCACGGTTTCATCTGAAAAGACATCCTCCAAGACTTGCAAGCGCGAGGTCACTGTTGGCAGACCCATAATCGCATATTCCAACACTTTGCCAGGCATGGCAATCGACATGTGCGGGTCGGGAAGTGCTGGATAGATTCCAATGTCTGCCCTGGACATTTCTTCGGGAATTTTGTCTCTGGGAATGAGGGAGATGAATTCTACATACGACGCGACTTGTAGTGCATTTGCCAATTCTTTCAATTCTTGTGTGTGTTTATTATCGGCTCCAATGATGCGCAGGCGGATGACAGGGATATCGGGGATCAGGAGTGGCAGGCTGTGGATGGCGATGTCCAGACCGTAGCGCGGCGCGATCGTGCCGGGGTAAAGCAGAGTGAATCTTTCAGATCGATCTGTTTCCCGTGAATATTTTTCGCGGTTAAACACCTTGCGATCCGGGAGATTCTGGGTGACGGTGATTTTCTCGGCGGGTATGCCGCGTTTGATCAGGTTTTCTTTGAATGTTGGGTTGGCGGTAAACACTGCATGCGAAAAACGGGCAGACCATTTCTCTTGCAAGGTCATCAAACGCACAAAAATATGATCGGCATCCTTTTGGAATTTTGCCTGATAAAATTCGGGCATTGGATCATGGATATCGAGGATCAGCTTTGCCCCGAGCATACGGGGAATGATGGCAGAAAAAACCAGGAAGTCGGGCATGTTGTGGATATGGATGATGTGATAGGGAGTTTTGAGATGCAAGAAAAGCAGCTTGAACGAAAACAACCATAGAGCCAGAAGATATTCCAACAGATAAGCCATCAAATTCTGGCTGGCGTTGTGGGAGAGGGGGATTGCGAAAACCCGCAAACCATTGCCGCGATCAATGGGCATTTTCTCGTCTCCGGGTACGGACAAGACATCAACTCTTGCCCCCTTATGCAATAAGGCTTCTGTGTATCGCATGACGCGGGCGTCCTGGTCATATACCTGCTGGACGATCATGCAAACTCTGGGCTGGTCGGGTGGATTATTTCGTGTAGCCATTATTCCTCAACTCTTAATTATTCAATCATTAACTGATCGCCATCCAGTTTAGCATGGATGACCTTGGCTTGCGAGTTTGCTGCCTGTCGGGCGCGCCACCAGTTGGCTGCCTGACAGGGCAGAGCATGCCAGAAATTGCTGCGCCTGGACATTTCCTCTAGAAATGTTTCGTAAATTTCCCAATTTTCAGGGTTGCGCAAATAATCCGGGTGGGTGTTAAGCAGTACCATGCCGCGGTATTTTAGCAGGAAGTCAACTTTATCCAGCCAAATCTTCGGAGTTTTTGTCTGCAAGACGTTGACGAGGGTGTAATCCTGGGGGAGGGTGTAGGGAAGCTCAAGAAAATGCCCTATCTGAAATGGCCAGAGGCTCATTGTGCCGCCCGGGATGGGTTCATAGGGATCAGTGTCAAAAAAGGATAGATCGTAGTCCATGTCCAGCGCCTGCATCCACTGTGGGTTGCGGTGGGTCAAGGGGGCGCGAAAGCCTGCAGCTTTCAGCTCGCCCATGTAGTGGTTGATTTGGCTTGCACGCCGATCAAATTCCTCCTGTGAAAAAAAGAGTTTTCCATCGTGGGTAAGGCCATGTACGCCAACTTCAAAGCTGCGCGCTTTCAGGTTGGCGATCACGTTATCATCCAGCGAGTATTTCTCGGGTATAAAATTGAAGGAGGAAGAGAAGCCATGTTTTTGTTCGAGGTCAGCAACTTTGGCGGCAAATTTCTGACCGACGGCAGTTTCAATATCATGGGTGAGGATGAAGCCAGCGTTATATTGCTCCGGCCAGAAATTCAATACTGGTAAGGAATCGGTTTGGTTGAGGAGCAGTACTTGACGCATACACTCCCAAAGAAAATCAGCATAACGGGATTCCACCGGCCAGCCGAGTTGAAAGTTGTTTTCAGTAGACCCGCTGTAAATCTTGCGCATGATGCGGGTCAAAACACGCGGCAGGAGAGGTTTTACCAGATAGTAAGCACGCTTGGCAAAACCAAGCTGCCAGTGATCGGGGCCAAACTGTCCTTCACCGAGGCTGAGTTCCAGGGCAGTGTTGAGGTCCTGTGCGGCCAGTCCCAGTTTTGGTAAGGCTTGCGTGATGGCAGATTCCCAAATTCGTGGCGGGATTTCTGTCTGCACCTGCCAGAATGATTGAGGCGTATTGGTGGAATAAAGTGTGTTTGTCATCCTACATGCCTGTATAGGATTTCTCCAGCAGCACGGCAAACGAATTTGGGGCTGTGTCGAATGATCGTTTCCATGAAGCCCATTAGTTTGGTATCTGTTCCGGTGGGGGGGGCACCGCCGA
>JAIOTF010000094.1 GCA_021107195.1 Anaerolineaceae bacterium
GATTCATTCTCGCCTGAAGGAAAGATCTGCATTATGGCCTTAATGCAATATTTGCGATCAGGCCAAAAGGTAATTCGTTCATTCAGGCCAGCAGGTAATATTTGCACGATGGCCTTAAGGCAAATAATGCATGCTGGAAGGGTGTAAGTGTAACCATGGTTACGGTTTATAGGTAGTGTTTCTTTTACAGAAAACCTAATTGGTTTTATTCGGGCGGGAGGTTCCGATGATATTTTGTTACCATGCCACACTTTTTAGTGCTTTCTTTGGCCTCAACCGCAATTCTGTCATGGTCGCGTTGGTTATTTATTGCCAGGTGATCCTGGTGCGGAATGTACTGGCCGGACTGGATGGGATTGATCCGGCTACTTTGGAAGCGGCCAAAGGTATGGGAATGGATTGGCGGCAGATTGCCTGGCGCATTTAATTTCCATTGGCGCTGCCTGTGGTATTGGCTGGGCTGCGCATCGCTGCCATTGCGGCAATTGCCATTTCGACCATTGGGGCCAAATTTGGTTCTGGTGGTTTGGGTAAACTCCTCTTTGATGGAATTAGTCAAACCCGTATGAACAAGATCGCACTGAGAGCTGTCTTGGTCGCAGCGCTTGAATTGGTAGTGAACGCTGGTTTGAGCACTATTGACAATCGTATCACCAGCCGCTGGACAGCGCAAGCCTCTGCATAGCCCTCCAGTTTCATCAAGATAACGATGCGTATAGATTAATAATTCCCACATTGGTCAATGAACTTTTTTTGACGGGCTTTTCGATTTGTTCAGATCATGATAAAAATAACAGTATGTCAGCCCAATTCATACAACCCGACCGTATTCGCCGCTCGCGCCGCAAAACGATTGCCTTGATCGTTCGACGAGATGGTACGCTGGAAGTGCGCGCTCCGCAGCACTTCACGGATAAACAGATCCTGGAGTTTGTACACAGCAAGCAAAACTGGATACGCAAAATACGCAAACGGCAGGCGGCAGTGCGAACAACACAGCCTGCACATGCTTATCTCCCCGGGGAAGAATTCCTGTATCTGGGAAGGCCGTATCCGCTGCGTCATGTCGAACACCAACGAAAAGTCTTGCACTTCACGGGGACATCTTTTGATTTGCGCACTTCAGCGAAGCCCGAGGCGGCAGTTGTGATAGAGACCTGGTACCGCACTCAAGCGCGGGCGCATCTGACTGATAGGCTTGATCATTTTGCGCAGCAGCATGAGTTTGTTTACAACAGCCTGCGTATCAGCGGCGCGCGCACGCGCTGGGGATCATGTAATACCCAGCGTGGCAGTCTGAATTTCACCTGGCGTTTAATCATGGCTCCGCCGGAAATTGTGGATTACGTGGTCGTACATGAGCTGTGTCATCTCAAACACCCCAATCACTCTCCGGATTTTTGGGCGGAGGTGGAGGGTATTCTGCCGGATTACAAGCAGCGCCGCAAGTGGTTGAAAGAGAATGGGCTGAAATTGCAGGTGTGAGGGGGAGAGGTTTTTAGGTTATAGAGAATGTTGCTGGCAGAGGCTATCTCCATTGACGCAAAGCTGCAGCTCCCTTGTCAAAGAGGGGCGTATTGATTTTTTGTTATCAATGGTGAAAGTCAATCGATGGCTGGTCTTTCGTAGAGTTTGAAGAATTTCCAGATGATGTCGGTGGCGTTGATAGCTGCGGTGTTGGGGCCGGCGATTGATTTAGGCAGTGCGGAGTTCCCGCCGGGCCAGTGGTGACCGTGACCTTCGATGGTGTATAGAACCACGCCGGGGCTATCTTCTGGGCCGAAGGCGATTCCAGTTGTGCTCTCATCCTGATAAATGACAGCCGAGTTATTTGTATAGCCATGAATTTTCAGCCATCTGTCGATGGTTTCCTGGATGGGTGGTTTTACACCGAGGCTTCTTTGGCCTAAATGGATTTCTCCACCCTCAATGGGGTTCAAGGGATCGGCAGTGCCGGTGATGTAGAGGATTGGGACAGGGCGAGCAGGAATCGCGTTTGGCAGCCAGTCGGCGCCAGAGATGGGGGCGATAGCAGCGATTTCCTGAGAAAGTTCGCGCGCAACGCGGAATGTCATTGAGGCGCCATTTGAAAAACCCGTGGCGTAAATGCGGGTTTCGTCCACGCTGTACTTTGTTTTCAGGTCGGCGAGGATTGCAGAAACGAAGGCTACGTCTGGGGCGTTTTGTTTCACTGCGGAGAGGCTGGTGCGGTCAGAGCCGTCGTTCCAGGTTTGCGGGTTTTTAAGAAAGCTGGCGGGCTTTGAAGGGTCAGGAGATATACCTTCCGGGAAAACAGCGATGAAGCTTTCTTCATCCGCTTTTTCTGCCCAGCCGGTTTCCTCCAGGATGCCTTTGGCAGAACTTCCGCCGCCGTGAAAGATAAGGACGACGGGGCAGCCTTCGTTTGTTTTACAGGAGGGTGGGATGTGGATGAGGTATTCGCGGTCCTTGTCGTTGACCAGGATGTGGAAAGTTTGATCTGCGGAGGCGATACGATTGTTTACGGCGGTAGCGGGGAGGATGCAGCCGAAGAGAATCCACACGTAGGCAAGGATGGCGATGAGGTGTTTGGCGGGTTCTTTTGGAGTGAATATGATCTCCCAAAAATCCATATTAAGATATCCTGTAATTGTTGCGAGGACTTGATAGTTATTGTTTGCCGATGTTTTGAATTTTCTCATACAACGGTTTGAGCCGCTTGTACATCCCGAGATACACTTCATTGTATAAAGCGTTATACACCTTGTGCCGTTGCGGGTCAGGTTCAAAGGTGTCCTTGATGCGCGTCATCTCTTTGACCGCGGTTTCAAAATTGGGGTGCAGGCCAATCCCGACGGCAGCATCGATGGCCGCTCCCAGACCGGACGCTTCATAGACATGCGGCCGGCTGGCAGGCAGGCCGAAGATATCGGCGGTGAGCTGCACGGCTGCATCGCTTTGGCTGCCGCCTCCAGCCACGCGCAGTTCCTGAATGGGAACATGCGTGCGCCTGGTAGCTCGTTCAGAACCCTCTCTCAGCGCATAGGCCAGGCCTTCCAGGATGGCGCGATAGA
>JAIOTF010000025.1 GCA_021107195.1 Anaerolineaceae bacterium
CCAACAAGGCTTGTGACCTCATTTTGCTACTTTAAGAAAGCCCTGTCACCAAAACTTTGCTCTCATTAAGAATACCCTGAACTCAGTATAATGGATAGATGCAAACTAATCAACGGTATATAAATTCAGGCTCCCTGATCTCAGGGAGCCTGATAGATAAATCGACATTGGCTACACGAAATTACATTTCGGCCCGGCGGAAGCGCCAAACTGCCAGCATAAAAAATCCAAGAGCATAGACCAGCAGGACCAGTACGGGCTGCCACAGCGACTCAAGCCCCAGCCCGCGGATGAGGATATTTTGCAGGCCGGTCATAGCCCAGGCGGATGGGAGCAGCTTGCCCAGCGCAGCAAATACGCCTCCGCTGGCCTCAAGCGGGAACCAGGTGCCGCCCAGCGCCGAGAAAAGGAACATAGCAAGCATGGAGTACAGGACCACCTGGTCATCAGACTTTGCGATCACACCAACCAACAGGCCCATTGAGGCCACCCACGCCCCCAGCGCCATGACCAGAAGCAGTGTTCCAAAGGGCACACGCAGGTAATTCACGTCGAGCAGGAATTGACCAAACACCACCAGCACCAGCGTTTGCAGCAGCACGAGGGCAAACATGGCAAGCATGTGCCCGGCGATGATCTCCCGAGGGCGCATACTGGTCGTCATCAAACGCTGCAAAGTGCGGTTCTTGCGTTCCTGCACCAGGATCTGCGCGGAATTGACCAGCCCCATGATAGCAAACTGGATGATCATCCCCGGCGATGCCTGATTGTAGGGGTTATCGCCAAACCAGCTTTGCGACTTCAGAGCTACCGCTTGCTCCACCTGCACCAGATTTTGGGCATTATTCTCCCCCCACTTCCGCCAGGCCAGTTCAAGCGCCGGTGTGAACTCGGCAGAATTATTCAATGTCTCTGCACTGATCTGCCCGATTTCCACCGCGCTCATCAATTGAGAAACCGGCACACGCAGCAATTGGTACAGCGACTGTCCTACGGTTGAGGTAGTATCCGCGACCAAGGTCAACTGTTGGCTGCCGGCTTCAACCGGATCACCGAAACCGGCGGGGATGACCAGCACGCCAGCCACATCCTGCTTGTGGAGTGCTTCCAGCGCGGCCGCCTTCGGCATGCGCTCCGGTTTGAGCGTGTCTGAATCCGCCAGTCGTTCATAGAGCATCATACTGGTCGTGCTGGCGGGTGATTCTTCCACCCAGGCCAGTGCCATCCGTGGGTCCTCTTCAGCGCTGTCTTCCCCGCTGCGGTAGGCAAAACCCATAAAGAGGGTAAAAACAAGGGGCATTGCCACCAGGAACACAAGGGACCTTTTATCCCGCAGGACCTGCGTCAAATCCTTGTAAGCTAATTCAAATATTTTCATCATTCATTCTCCAGATAAAAAGCCTCGAAACAAAATTGTGGATACCCCGTACAGGTGGAGGACACTCCGCGGCCACGCCCTTACCCATGCGGGTACACAACGTCGGGCTCCAATGACAAAATTATGCAAATCGCCGGCGGAAACGCAGTGCGCCAACAACAAACATGGCAGCACCCATGACAATCAACACAATCAACGGCAGCGCGAGATCCGATACCGGCTGACCGCTCAGCACGATCTTCCAACTTTTGATGACCCAGCCCTGCGGGGTGAAGTTTGCTAATCGGGTGAAGGCTTCCGGCATGGCAATATTGGCCGTGAACAGCCCGCCCAGCATGCCCAAAACAGTCAAACCGCCGCCCAGCACAAACCCGCTCTGGCGGGTGGTCTGCACAAAGGAAATGAGCAGCACACCCAACCCGGCCGCAGCAATCACCTGCCCGGCAAGGGTCAATACCACTGCCAATGGTTCACCCCAATTGATCTGGAAAGCGAAATGCGAAGCCAGAATGAGGACGATCCCCTGTACAACCACCGAGAGGAACACAGCCAGGAATTTACCGCCAAGGATGATGGTACGATCAACTGGCGTGGTAAAGAGGCGGGGCAGGGTTCCTTCTTCGTCTTCCCGCAAAATGGACATCATCGAATACGCGCCGGTGAAGAAAGAGAAAAAGACCATCTGCCCGGCCATCATCACCCCCAACATTTTCTGTATCGGGGATTCGGATTCTCCCTGCGCAGCAGGTGCCGCCATGACCAATGCTGCCCGATCCGGATGATGGAACAGTGCCCGCTGGAAATCGGCATACCACACGCCATAACGCTCGATGAGCGCCGGAATCTGGTTCGGGTCTGGCTCAATACTATTCGCCTGCTGGCGTTCGATGACTGTCTCAATCGCAATGCCCCCGCCGGCCACCCCATCCAGCATGGCGGTGACCATATTCTGCGCCACCTGAGGAGCAATGGTCAGCGTGGGATCACTGAGAATGATTACCTGTGAACCGGTTTTTCCCGCCACAACATTTTCCGTGAAGTCTTCGGGGATGAGAACTGCAACGCCGATTTCCTGTCCGTCGAGTGCATCGCGGGCAGCGGCTTCGTCTTCATAATCGCTGGCTGTCATCCATGATTCCACACTATCGTCAAAGAACATGCTGCGGATGGTCACACCAAGCGGCTCATCCAGCAAAGAATCTGCGGGCAGGTTGTCCGCATTGACCACGCCCACCGAGACCTGCGGGATGTCCGTCGTCTCACTGGATGCGCCCCCAAAGGCAAAATAGATCAGCCCAATCAGCAGCAGCGGGGCAACAACCATCATCCCGACCGCAAACAGACTGCGGAAAGAGCGTGTTAAATCCTTGAAAGCAATATCAAGTAATTTCATTAGATTTTTCCTAATCCCGCAGCGCCCGACCGGTCAGGTGCAGGAACACGGTTTCGAGATTGGGTTCCTGAATATCCACCGCGGTGATGCGCATGCCCTCACGGGAAGCAATGTCAAAGAAGCGCGGTAGGACACGGTTGCTGTCATCCACCAGGGCGATCACATGCCCATCATCGGCGTCAATCTGTGATACGCCATCCACAGCTCTCCACAAGTGCAGCAAGCCGTCCACTTCAACATTGAGCGTCAAGTCCAGGCGGGTTTGCTCGCCGACCAGCTTGATCAGCGCGTTGTGCGTACCGCGGGCAATGATCTCGCCGCTGTCCATGATGGCAATTCGATCAGAAAGTTCGGCTGCCTCTTCCATATAATGCGTGGTATAGAGCACGGTCATGCCCTGGCGATTAAGCGCCTTCACATTATCAAGAATATGACGCCGGGACTGCGGATCGATGCCAACCGTTGGCTCATCCATGATAATCACATCCGGCTTATGTAATAATGCGACGCCGATGTTCACCCGCCGCTTCATGCCGCCCGAGAATTTGCCAACGTGGTCTTTCTGGCGTACCGTCAAACCGATAACTTCCAGCACTTCGTCCACACGCTGTTTGAGCGCTGCGCCGCGCAGACCATACATCTTGCCCCAGAAGACCAGGTTTTCCCGTGCAGACAGATCAGGGTAAATGGCAAGCTCCTGAGGCACAACACCCAAACTGGATTTTGCAGTTTTTGGATTGCGGGTGACCGAATGTCCCATAATAGAAGCATCGCCCTCATCAGGGGCCAGCAAGCCAGAGAGCATTGAAATGACGGTAGACTTGCCAGCACCGTTCGGCCCGAGCAAGCTCAGAATTTCACCTTCCGCCACCACAAGGTTCACACCGCGGACGGCCTGGATATCACCAAATGCTTTTTTTAGATTTTTTGTTTCGATTGCGTTCATATTTTTCTCCGTGCCCCACCCCGGTTTGAAAGGTGAGGGAGGTTGTGTGCTGTTTTTTTCTGTCTCAAGTATATGAACTTCTCACTCCTGCTGCTATTGCACCTTTGGGAAAAAACACATTGTACTTTCGTACAATGCACAAGCGGACAATAGCAAAATAAGACAAATTAATATACAATTCAAACATGCTCACAAACCCTGAAACTCCCATCAATCCATCTAACGTTGAACGCGATCCGCGCCTTTTCATCTGGTTCCTGACCCTGGTGATGGGGTTCATGTATGTCACTGCAATTCTTGAAAGACCTGTGCTGCGACAGCCATTGCAATTGATCCTGTTTACTGGTTTGTTTATCATCCACACCTTCCTGCACTGGCAAATCGTAAAAGTGATCAAAAGCAAAAAAAACACCCTGGTGTATATCCTTGTGCAAGGCGCACTGGCGTTCCTGATCAGCTTACTGGCAGAACACGAAGTTATCTTAATCGGCATTTACATAGCCCTCCTGGGTGAAGCATTGGGCATGCTTGGATTTAGCCGCGGTTTGCTTCTTTCCGTTATCTACTATCTGATTTTGGCAGCGATCAATTATCAACAAGCCAAAGATATGGCCTCTGTGGGCTGGATCCTGTCTGTTACCATCCCGACAATAATCTTTACCGTCATCTACATCACTCTTTACGGCCGCCAGGCAGAGGCACGCACACAAGCGCAGAAGCTCGCCAAAGAACTCGAAAAAGCAAACCATCAATTAAGCCAATACGCTGCCCAGGTTGAAGACCTGACAATCACCAACGAACGCCAACGCATGGCAAGAGAACTTCACGATACCCTTTCGCAAGGTTTAACGGGAATCATCCTGCAGCTCGAAGCTGTTGAAGCTCATCTGGCCAACAACCGCACCGAAAAAGCAAAATCCATCATTGCCAACGCCATGCTCCAGGCGCGGGCCGCCCTGGCAGATGCCCGAAATGCCATTGACGATCTACGCAGCACCTCTTCCAATGATTTGCATTCGGCACTTCGCTTCGAAATTTCCCACTTCAGCAACGCCACAGACATTCATTGCAATTTTCAATCGGATGCCCTGCCTGCTCTACCTGAACCGGTTATTGAAGCAATCATTCGCTCTGTTGCTGAGGCACTCACCAACATCGCGCAACATGCCCAGGCACAGCAGGTAATGGTCAACGTAACTATTGACGAGCAAAATCTAGTGGTCACGATCCAGGATGATGGTCAGGGATTTGATGCGCAGGCCATTCCCTCAGGGCATTATGGCCTGCTCGGGATACAAGAACGCATGCGGTTGAAGCATGGGAAATTCAGCATTGAAAGTAAACAAGGCATTGGCACCACCCTGAAAATGAGCGTACCGCTATGATCAGGATACTTATCGCTGACGATCACCTTATCATCCGCCAGGGGCTGCGCCTGATCCTTGAAACCGAGGATGATTTTGAAATCGTGGCAGAAGCCTGCGACGGCGCAGAAGCCGTGCGCCAATGCGCCGAACTTAACCCCAATGTGGTGCTGATGGATTTGCGCATGCCAGGCATGGACGGCCTGACTGCCATTGAAAAGCTACACGAAACCAGGCCAGAGATTGCCGTGGTGATCCTGACCACATTTAATGAAGATGAATTGATGCTGCGCGGCTTGCAAGCGGGAGCACATGGCTACCTGCTCAAAGATACAGACCGCTCCTCGCTGTTCGATACAATCCGGGCAGCGGCACGCGGCGAAACCCTGCTCAAGCCTGATATCATGGCGCGGGTACTGGCGCTGGCCGGCGAAACCACACAAACGGCAAGCGAGCCCCGCGCCTATGGTGAACTGACCCAACGAGAGTATGAAGTACTGCAGGCCGTCGCCAGCGGCCAACGCAGCAAGGAAGTGGCCGCGGACCTGGGCATCACGGAGCGCACAGTCAAGGCTCACCTCGCCAGCATCTATGCCAAGTTGGGGGTGGACTCGAGGGCCTCGGCGGTTGCGGTGGCTGCGCAAAAGGGGCTGCTGGGGAAGTAGCCCAAAAGCACCCCATCCCAGCCTTCCCCAAAAATCTGCGATTTTCAAGGAAGGAATTGTGAGTCTCCTTTTTGATGCTGTATAATTTTCACAAGAACCCGCCCCAATAAAAAGTTGACCCAATCGTAGCCGAAGCCATGCGGTGTTGAGAAAAAGCTACTCCCTTTCAAGAAAAAATATCAGTGAGAAAACCATCTCACGCTCTTATTGAACACTGGAAAAGGAAGGATTTGCTATAGTCCCAATAACCCCAAATGGCGAGGTAGATTTGACAGAATTACAGGAAATTGATCAATCACAGGCAGAAGCAGAACGGGAACTGGCAAATTTGGATGCCCGCAGGTCAGAACTGCTTTCACGCATTGAAGAGCTAAAGCAGGCAAGAATTTCAATGTCAGCACCATTGAAATATTCCACCAAGTCTACTTTAGAATCAATCATCACCGCTCAATCATCTCAGGAAGAAAAAATCGGGCTTTTTCGTAGCCTATTTCGGGGACGTGAAGATGTTTATCCAAGAAGGTTTGAAAATCTAAAAACGGGCAAAAATGGATACCAGCCTGTTTGTCGTAACGAATGGGTCAGTGGGATTTGTGAAAAGCCGAGGGTGCGCTGTGTCGTGTGTCCCCATCGTCAGTTTATACCGGTGACAGATGATGTCATTCGTTACCACTTATTGGGCGTGAATCCACAAGAGCGATCAAAGCGGGATTTTACAATTGGTGTCTATCCCATGTTGCTTGATGAAGCTTGTTGGTTTTTAGCGGTTGATTTTGACAAGACTTCTTGGCAGGATGACGCACGAGCATTCTGTAATACATGTAAAGACTTTAGCGTGCCTGCTGCTCTGGAACGTTCTCGCTCGGGAAATGGTGGACATATTTGGATATTCTTTTATGAACCGATTTCTGCGATTTTGGCGCGCAAGCTGGGGACATTTCTCCTGACGAGAACGATGGAAAACCGTCCGGAAATTGGTCTAGAATCCTACGACCGATTTTTCCCGAGCCAAGACACCTTGCCAAAAGGTGGCTTTGGCAACTTGATTGCTCTGCCCCTGCAGAAAAAGCCTCGCGAGAACGGAAACAGCCTCTTTGTGGATGAAAATTTTACTCCACATCACGACCAGTGGGCATTTCTTTCGTCAATTGAGAAGATAACTCAAACTGGAGTCGAGGCACTTGTCGCTACAGCGGAAAACAAAGGAGAGTTGATGAGCGTTCGTATTCCCATTACGAACGAGGACGAAGACCGTCCTTGGGAGATTCTTCCATCAAGGAAACAAAAAGAACCACCGATTCTTGGCCCATTCCCATCTTCTATCAATATTGTATTAGGCAATCAAATTTATGTTCCGACCATTGATTTACCTCCTTCACTTCGAAATCGCCTGATTCGTTTGGCGGCTTTTCAAAACCCGGAATTTTATCAAGCACAGAGAATGCGTTTTTCGACATTTGGCAAACCGCGAGTCATCAGTTGCTGTGAATATTTTCCCAAACATCTAGCATTGCCCAGGGGTTGCCTTGACGAACTACTTAAGCTAGTAGCATCCTTAAATATTAAAGTGAATTTGACAGATGAACGGTTTTCTGGAACACCCTTGGAAATTCAATTTCATGGTGAATTGCGCCCAGAACAAAAACTTGCGACCAACGCATTGCTGGCACATGAGACGGGTGTTCTGTCCGCTTCGACTGCTTTTGGAAAAACGGTTTTGGCAGCTTACCTGATAGCCCAACGTAAAACCAATACATTGATTATTGTCCATCGCCGGCAGTTGCTGGATCAGTGGGTGAGTACATTGATTGAATTTTTAGGAGTGGAACCCAAACAGATCGGTCAAATTGGCGGTGGCAAACGCAAGCCCACTGGAATTATCGATGTTGCGATGATCCAAACCCTGAACAGAAAAGGTGTTGTAGATGATATTGTAGGTCAATACGGGCACTTAATTGTAGATGAATGTCATCATATTTCTGCTGTCAGCTTTGAACAGGTAGTAAGGCAAAGCAAAGCCAGATATATTACCGGGTTGTCGGCTACTGTGGTGCGAAAGGATGGGCATCATCCCATTATTTTTATGCAATGCGGCCCAGTGCGTTACAAGGTGGATGATCGCAAACAGGCTGAGAGTCGGCCTTTTGATCATAAAGTTGTCATCTGCTCAACAAAATTTCGCCCGCCTGCCTACATTCAGGATGCTTCCGCGTTATCCATCCAGGAATTATATACTTTGCTATCCAAAGATGATAAGCGTAATAGTATGATTGTCGATGATATCGTAAGAGCAGTGTCACTGAATCGAAATCCGGTTGTATTGACCGAACGCCGTGAACATGTCGCTGTACTGTCCAATCTGCTTACTGAACGTATTCAAAACGTATTTGCGATGGCAGGTGGGATGGGTAAAAAGCAGCGTAAGCAGCTTATGGAACAAATAACTGCTGTTCCTGCTAATGAACAGCGCGTAATTGTTGCTACGGGTCGCTATTTGGGTGAGGGTTTTGACGATGCTCGTTTAGATACTTTATTCCTTACTCTACCAATTTCCTGGCGTGGGAGATTAACCCAATATGCAGGTCGTCTACATCGGCTAAATGCAGCAAAAAAGGAAGTAATTATCTACGATTATGTGGATTTTGAAATGCCTGTTCTTGTGAGAATGTATACAAAGCGACGAAGCGGATACAAGTCAATTGGTTACGAGATAACTTTACCCGAACCCAAAGACAAGGAAAATCAACTTACTCTTGGCGACATATAGAAAGGAATTTAAAAAACTGTCATCATCCAGTTTCATAAAACCGGTTGCCGTACTTATGTTATGTGTGTATAATAGTTCTTAGAATGTAATTATTTGCACACACAACATAACTCATGTACACAAAAACTCTCGGCGCTGAAAGCGCATTCCTAATAACCTCATTAGCCAGCAAAGGGCAGAGTGTGTTTTCAATCGCTGATGCCCAGAAAATAAGCGGCAAAGATTATGCAGTCGTCGTTCAGGAATTGCGCCGATTGGTTAAGTCCGGTTGGGTGGTTAAATTAAGCTCGGGAATGTATGCCCTAGTTCCACTTTCGGCAGGGGCAGAAGCCATTCCGGAAGCGAACCGATTTGTGATTGCCCGCGCACTTATGAAAAATGCACCTTATTACCTTTCCCACGACAGCGCATTTGAAATACATAATATGCTAACGCGTCCAGTAACTACGGTGACGATCACTTCGCCGCATCGGCTGCGCAATCGCATTATCATGAAAGTCCCATATCGCTTTGTATATACCAAAACTGATGATCTATGGGGTGTTATTCCAACCTGGGTAACACCTAACGAGCAGGTGCAGGTCAGTGATATGGAACGAACAATATTGGATGGATTATCTCGCCCCGAACTTTGCTCTGGAATAAGTGAAGTTGCAACCGGGTTGTGGATGCGCAAAGATGCCCTGGATTGGAAAAAGCTGTCTCTATACTGCAAAAAACTTGGGAATCAAGCCGTGGCAAAAAGATTGGGTTACTTGCTTGAACTCTACAATCTAGGGCTTTCACAGATAAATCGGTTACAAGAAATGGTAGGTCCAAGTTATGCCTTACTTGATCCTATGCTGGCATCAGAAGGCGCTTATATCGCACGTTGGCGACTAAGAATAAATATTGATCCGGAAATTTTGAAAGGAATTGTAACCACCTGATATGATTCACATCAGTGAAGTCTCAAAACTTGCCCACAAACTTGGTTTGGGCGATAAAACCATAGAGAAGGATTACGTTCTCTCCTGGGTACTTCATGCCGTCGCGGCTTCGCCTTTGCAAAGCCAATTGGCATTCAAAGGCGGAACGGCAATCAAAAAGATGTATGTCCCAGAATATCGTTTCTCTGAAGACCTCGATTTCACAATTGTTGATCCGGAAATAACAAATTCCGTACTGCAATCAGCAACAGAGTCTTTGTTCCCATGGCTAAAGCGAGAAGCCAACTTGACGCTCGCAATCCGTAAAGTGGATGTTCACTCCAGCGGCAATCCCGCTTTCTACTTGAATTATATTGGCCCGCTTCAAGGTGGCATCACCAGTCGTTTTCTCAAAGTAGATTTCACCTATGATGAGGCTTTAGCTTACCCTCTACAAAATCTACCCGTGCAATCAACCTATAGTGATCTCCAAAACCGGGAAAGTGTAGTGCAAGTTTACTCGCTCGAAGAAATTCTCGCGGAAAAACTACGCTCCCTACTAACGCGCACAGAACCCCGTGATTTGTACGATACTCACTATATGCTGACCAATCAATTGGTGGATGTAGAGACGATGGCATTTAGCATGGCTTCAAAGTTTGCATCAAAAGGCTTTGCTATCGACGACTTGAAAACCATTCTCGCAAAACGGCAAGCAACTTTCAGCCAACTACGGAATGGGCGTCTCAGCGGGCAAATGCCAGAAGTCCCTTCGTTGGAAACTGTGATGCGTGAAACGAACCGATTATTTCAACGATATTTTTGATATTTCCCCTGACATAAAAACTGTTGTATGCAGGTATCCGCAGGTAAATATTTTCAGGAGTATTTCAGGAGCAATATGCCCACTCACACCGCCATCGCCCACCCCAACATTGCCTTCATCAAATACTGGGGCAACCGCGATGATGCTTTGAATCTGCCCGCCAATGGATCGATTTCGATGAACCTGGCCGGGCTGGAAACGCGGACAACGGTCAATGTAAAAGATGAGTATGCCAGTGACCAGCTCACGCTGAATGGACAGGCTCAGGAAGGGCCAGCCTTGCAGCGGGTTTCGGCCGTGCTGGTGCTTGTACGCGGGATGGCTGACAGACATGAATTTGCGCACGTGACCAGCGAGAACAACTTCCCAATGGGGGCGGGGATCGCTTCTTCGGCCTCAGCTTTCGCTGCCTTAAGTCTGGCGGCAAGCAAGGCGTATGGGCTTTCACTTGACGAAGCTGCGCTTTCACGGCTGGCACGGCGCGGCTCAGGCTCAGCCTGCCGTTCGGTGCCGGGTGGATTTGTGGAGTGGCTGGCGGCTGATGAAGACGCGGGGTCGTACGCGGTGTCGATCGCACCACCCGACCACTGGCCGCTGGCAGACTGCATTGCGGTCGTCACCACAAGCCATAAAGCAGTCGGGTCTGCCGCAGGGCATATTATTGCAAGTTCCAGCCCATTGCAGGCAGCCCGGCTGGCACAGGCAAGTGAGCGGCTGGCGGTCTGCCGGCAGGCAATCCTGCAGCGCGATTTTGAAGCTCTGGCAAACGTGATGGAACTGGACAGCAACCTGATGCATGCCGTGATGATGACATCTGCCCCGCCGCTGTTCTACTGGCAGCCAGCTACCCTGGGGATCATGCGAGCGGTGCAGGCATGGCGCAGGAAAGGGCTGCCGGTGTGCTACACTGTAGATGCAGGTCCCAATGTGCATGTGTTGTGCGCACAAGATGATGCAGAAGAAATCAAACAGCGGTTGACAACGCTGCCGGGGGTCCAGCAAGTGTTAACAGCCCAAGTAGGCGGGCCAGTGAGCTTGACAGGGTAAGGACTTATCCAGCATTTGCTTGTATGGAAAGATTCCCCTTTCTTTCATCTACAATGTACATGGTACAACGCACGCTGCATGATGCATGTCAGCACTGAAACTGCACTTGCTCGCAGCGCTACAATGGTGCGGAAGGGAATCATCATCTTCTTCATATTAAGAGATGGCGCATTTCGTGCAGCGAAACGGTATAATAATAGAATAAGTTTTGCTGGCACAAAGTTCCCAGCATACATTTTGCATATTTCCGTCTTATTACCCTGGAAAAACGAGGATTTTGAGACGAAACAGAAAAGGAAACATAATGTTGGTTTTGGAGTTTATTATTGTTTTTGGGTTCCTGATTTTCATTCATGAATTCGGGCACTTCGTTGCCGCCAAGCTGCAGCATATTGAAGTGGAAGAATTCGGATTTGGATATCCGCCGAAGATGTTAAAACTGTTCACCTGGAAAGGAACAGATTTCACACTGAACTGGATTCCTTTTGGCGGTTTCAATCGCATATCCGGCGAAACCGACCCCGATGTGCCGGACGGAATGGCAAATGCAACGGTTTGGACCCGATTCTCAATTTTGATAGCAGGTCCGTTGATGAACCTGATCGCAGGTGTTCTGCTGTTCACGATTGCCATCGCCCGGGTTGGCACCCCCGACCCCGCCACGGTGATCGTGGCAAATGTGACCGAGGGCAGCCCGGCGGCCATTGCCGGATTGCAGATGGACGACATCATCCGTAAAGTAAATGACCAGGTGATTGACAGCAGCGAGATCATGCAGGAAGTCGTGGCAGGCAGTGAGGGAAGCACGATTGAAATCACGTATGAACGGGACGCTCAATTGGAATCGACCCTGTTGACCCCGGCGTACAATGAAGAATATGATCGATACATGATCGGGATCGGAATGACCAACCCCTACGAGCCTGTGCCACTTTTTCAAGCCGTGCCCACTGCCTTGCAAGTGACCTATGACCAGGTTGCACTAATGTTCAAATTGCCGGGGATGATCTCGCGAGGCGAAGTGAGCCAGGAGGAAGCAAGAATCCTTGGCCCGGTGAGCATGGGACGATTGTTCGCGGATGCACGCGAAAGGGATATTGAAGCACAGGCAACACAGGCAGAAAGCGCTCCTAACCAACCAACAGTAGAACTGCCGGCGGTCAATACGGTGTGGTTAATGGGCATCCTGTCGGTCGCACTGGCAATCACCAACCTGCTGCCGTTCCCTGCGCTGGATGGCGGCCGCATTTTACTGCTCGTACCAGAGTTGATCACCCGCAAACGGGTACCGGTAAAATTCGAGAACGCACTGAACATATTAGGCTTCGCACTCTTAATGGTGATAATGGTTTTTGTAACCGCTCAAGACATCATCAAACCGATCGTCTTACCCTAGAAGGCAAAAGTCATGATGAATGATTTGAATGAACGAATTTCTATCCAAAAATTCATTGAAGCCTTGCTGGATGAAAACACAGATGAGAATTCAATCTCATCTAACCGTTTTTCCGACCTGGAAGAAGCGGATCTGGCTGTATTGAAAGAAAAATGGTTGAAGATCAAGACCAGCCGCCGCAGTAAAATTATGCGGGAATTGAAAGAGATTGCCGAAAGCGATACCCTGGTCTGCTTTGACGGCGTTGCATTGTTAGCACTGGACGACCCGGAGTCGAGCGTGCGAGTGAATGCGGTTGAACTACTCTGGGAATATGAGCAAAAATGCTTGATCCCGATCCTGATCAAAATGCTGCAAAATGACCCGGAAATATATGTACGCGCTGCGGCTGCAACCGGGCTGAGTAAATTTATCTATTTGGGCGAGATGGAAGAAATTTCTTCCGATGCCTATTTGAAAACCGAAAACGCCCTGCTTGACGCGATTAACAGTCAGGATGACAAAGAAGTGCGCCAACACGCCCTGGAAGCGGTCAGCTTTTCCTGTCACAAAATGGCACAGAACGAGATCCGCAAAGCCTATGCTTCAGAAGACCCCACCTGGGTTGCAAGCGCTATGTTCGCCATGGGGCGGTCCGCCGACAGACGATGGGCAGATATGGTGATGGAGAACCTCGACCACCCGGCATCGGACGTGCAGTATGCTGCCGTTCGGGCGGCAGGTGAATTGGAACTGGATGAAGCCCGTGATCCATTGCTGATGCTGTTGGAAAGCAGCGATCAATTTGACGAAGAACTGTATAATGCCATCGTCTGGTCGCTTTCGCAGATCGGCGGCGAAAACGTGCGGTCTGCGCTGAAATATCTTTTGGAAACAGAAGAAGAAGATGCCGACGCAGCAGAAATTCTTGAAACTGCTCTGGAAAACCTCGAATTCAACGAAGGATTGCAGGTTCTTGATATGTTCGATTTAGAACTGACAGAAGATGATGATTTTTATAACACAGATGAAATGGAAGGGAATATCCCGTAAGATGCAGGATAATTATCCCGACACTTTATAGAAAAGGTTCACAGCACATCATGAAAAGATATTTCGCCATCCTGATAACGATGCTAATTTTACCGTTTTCCAGCCTGCGTGCTTCCGCACAGCCTGCACCAGGATCAACCATGCAGTTTAATGATGTGAGCGTTTTCTACGATTATGGCAAGGAAGTCATTTTCCAGACCACCATCCAGACCGATGAAGAACTCAAAGAAATATTCCTGTTCATTCAACCCAAAGGGCAGAGTGTTCGCACCGAAAGCGTAATTGCCAACGAAAACGGCGAAGTGATCTATACCTATGATGCAGCGGCCACACCGTTGCGGCCTTTTGCAATGACAGATTACTGGTTCCAGGCCACTCTGGATGATGACTCGTTGATTGAAAGTGACAAGTTTTCCTTCTTCTACGAAGATAACCGCTTTGATTGGAATCGCCTCGAAGAAAATGGTTTCCAGATCAACTGGCAGAATAAAGATGCGAGCTTTGGGCAAACGGTTCTGGATGTGGCGGAGCAATCCCTGGAAGTTGCGAGAAATTATGTGCCCGCAGAACCCCCAATCCAATTGAAGATCTATATTTATGAAAATGCCAGCGATGTGCAAACCGCGATGAACCTGGGCCAGTACAAATCCTGGGTGGCGGGGCACGCCAGCCCCGATCTGGCCACGGTACTTGTTTCGGTGCCTGAAGGCCCCAGTCAAAAGCTGGAGCTGGAACGGCAGATCCCGCATGAGATCACCCACATCCTGCAATATCAAATGATGGGGGCAAATTATCGCAACGCACCGATGTGGCTGCTGGAAGGAACGGCCTCCCTGGCAGAGCTATATCCTAATCCCGATTATCAACGTGTCCTGGAAAGAGCGGTTGAGGAAGAATCGCTGATCAAACTGGAAGATTTGTGCACTTCATTCCCGCCGGAAGCATCACGCGCATTTCTTGCCTATGCGCAATCGGAATCTTTCACGCGCTTCCTGTATGCCAACTACGGGTCTTCCGGCCTGGAAGCCTTGATGAAGAATTACGAGAATGGTCTGGGATGCAACGAAGGCTTTTCCAGCACCTTTAAGAATTCACTGACCCAGGAAGAATACCGCTGGCAGCAACAACTGGGCATTCATACTGGTATGCTGGTTGTAGAAAATGTCGCACCATATTTCATGGTGCTGGCTCTGGTTGTCATGCCTGCCATGCTCTCCAGTATCAAAACGAAAAAACAACAGAATGCAGATGGAGAACACGGATGATGAGCGGGCAGGTTAACACTGCACGCCTGCATGCTCGGGTGGAAGGACATGTGCAGGGCGTAGGATTTCGTTATTTTGTGTTGTTGGCCGCTCAAGAAATGAACTTAACCGGCTGGGTGCGCAATACGTTTGATGGCCGTGTAGAAGTTACTGCAGAAGGCCCGCGCAAAGACCTGGAAACCCTGATCTTCTTCCTGCGCAAAGGACCTCGCTCCAGTTTTGTAAGTGAAGTGAAGACAGACTGGCAGGAAGCCATCGGAGAGTTTGAGCGGTTTGATGTCAGGAATACGGCTTAAGGGTTGGAACGTGAATTGACAATGAGGGAGGCTGCCTGTTATAGGCAGTCTTTTTGTTAAATCAGAATTCAACCTGCAGCAGGCTTATCCTTCAGACCGGATATTGCCTTTGCAAGAATGGTTTGGTTTTCGAGCACTGTGCCCGATGCACGCGGTGCAAATACTACACAAGTAACTTTAAACCAATCATTGATCTTCAGATAAATAGGTTAATTTCCAATCCTGGACACGGGTACGTAGCTGGCGCAGCATGCTGCGATGGAATCAATGCGTCTAATACCATTTGAATTTGAAGTTTCAATCTAAGTTTTTTATCACATGGTTTACGTTACCGGCGAGGCGGATTGATAAGTTTACTTGATTATTATTGTACGAAATTTGGGAAAGTGTTTCAATTTTTCGGCTAAGTTTAGCCCCAACCGGTGCACGCTTTGTTAGCCCGCTTTTTGCTGACCTACTTTACCGATTTCCTTTTGCTCGATTATGAGTCTTACATAGCATTTGACAGTTCTTGATATTTGTTGCGCCGCCTCTGCTCCATGCAGTTACATGGTCGGCATCCATTTCTTTTAGCTTCCAGATTTTATTCTTATTGGCATCATGTCCAATGGCACAAAGTGGACAGTTTGATTCACCCTTAGCTTTAGCTTTAGTGATTTGTTCTGAATATACAGTTTTCTTGGTTGCATCATCAAAGACTCGGACATTTAGTAATTTTGTATCAACTGAACCACCAAGAATGTACTCAAAAATACCCTTACGGTTTTTGACATAAGGATCACCATAGAGCTTTTGCACTTCGGCTGACACCTTGGCTGGGTCATACGGTTTCTTATGATACTCTTCATACAATCGTCCCCATTCCAGTCCGCACATCTCTTTTTCAACATCTATAAACACACCAGACACCCAGTCGATCACACTGTTAAAGTAGATTTTCAACTCTGTTATGTTTGTGTCGTAGCGATGGCGGCTCATATAATCGCCAATATTGCCTTTGCTTACCCAATCAAGAGCGCGTTCAAAATAACCCTGCCGATTAACAACACCTTTGATATATGCACTCCATTTTTGGATATTGGCATTCTGACTATTACTAAACTCCTCTTTGCCAAGTGTCACAAATGGTCCGGAATACACGGCGTTCAACAGTTCCTGATCATTGAGCGGCACACCAGCAATATTGATTGTTCTAAACCACTCTTTTATCTCACTTTCAGTACCTTCGCATTCATAAATAAGCAGTTTCGTTTCCAATATCTTAGCTTGCTTATCAGTCGCAATACCACTAAAATATTGCTCCATGCCATTTTCATCTTTGATAGCAAATTTATTGGTTACAAATCGTCCAAAACTGGTGATACGCTGCTGCCCGTCTAAAACTTCCAGGGTATTATCACTCACTTTATTGAAATAGATCAAGCCCAACGGGTAACCTTTAAGCAGAGATTCGATAACAGCCACATCTTTTTTACCATCCGCATAGAAATAGTTGCGCTGGTACTCTGGCTGGATGGTTAATTTACCAGATAAGCCAAACAAACCCTTGCCTTCAAGTTCGTTATAGACAAAACCATCGCAAATATCTTTGACTGTAATGTCAGTTCTTAGATTTGTATTCATTTTGTTTTTTCCCATGCCTAATAAATATTCTTTTAAAAGTTTCCTTGCCATTTATATATGAACTACGTCCATAAATGCCTTTTGGGTCTTGATCTATACCCCGATTTGATCCAATAATTTCAAATTGGTCAGGAGAGCGTTTATCGAGAAAACTAATCGGTACGCCCATCACCCCATCATAGTCACTCGGAATGGCATCGGTGAAGGGCACTTCGATGGCATCGTAGTTGTCGTAGTGATCATACGAGGTTTTGCCCCTAATCTGTTTATGTTTGCTGAATTTTAAATTGTCCGCCATTGTCATTAAGGGCAAGGGTTGGTGGCGTCTGCCGTGATCAAGATTAGTGAACCAA
>JAIOTF010000238.1 GCA_021107195.1 Anaerolineaceae bacterium
TAGACAAACCGGACAAATTGTATCCAGTTCATATTTGGAATTGCTGGGGAAAATTCAGGGAAAAAGAGATTAGTGAATCAGTCAATTTGTCAACCGGAAATCAGGAAAGTGGTGATTAATGAACCAGTCAATCAGAGATCAGATTTGCAGCACCGATTTCAATCGTCAATTTCAAACACTTAACGACTGAAGTCGTTCCTGCGACAGCATTATTTTCATTATACTGAGAATTGCTGACAAACAGGGAACAGGTGCATCCCGCAGGCAAACTTGTCAGGGTTAACCACCGATAAGAAAACATGCGTCCGGGATTTCAGCCTGACCCGATAGCCAATTCTTGCAGAAACAGGCCGCAAGTATTTGAACCCGCCTTAGTTCGGGCGTATAATCTAGCGCAGGAGGATCACACATGAACGATCGCATCTCGAAACTTACCCAGGCCATGCAAGACGCAGGATTGGAAATGCTGGTGCTCAATCCTGGCGCTTCTCTGACCTATTTGACGGGGCTGCACTTCCACGTCAGTGAACGCCCAACAGTCCTGCTTGTTTCTACCAGCAAACCACCACAAATCATCCTGGCAGCATTGGAAGCCAACAAGCTCAAGAATTCCAGCACCCCACTGGAACCCATACCCTATGACGACAACCCGGAGCACTGGACAGCTTCTTTTCACGAAGCTCGCCGAAAATTGGGTAAAGCCCCGCAGACAATCGGCGTTGAACCCACTGCGCTGCGTTTTCTGGAACTCAACTATCTGCAAGCAGCATTTCCGGACACAAAATTTATATCAGCGGAAGACGTTCTCTCCAGCCTGCGCATTACGAAAGACAATGATGAAGTAGAAAAGATGCGCAAGGCCGCCAAAATCGCACAGGACGCTTTTCTGGCGACTCTACCGATAATACAGCCCGGCGTCAGCGAATTGAGCATTGCCGCCGAACTATCCGCACAGCTCTTGCGGCATGGTTCGCAGTCAGAATTCCCCTTCCCGCCGATCGTTGCCAGCGGCCCCTATAACAGCGCTGATCCGCACGCAGTGCCCAGCGAAAGGCGGCTTGAACCCGGAGACCTGGTCGTGATCGACTGGGGTGCAAGATATCAAAACTACTGCTCCGACATCACTCGCATGGTTGCCGTAGGACAGGTTTCACCTGAACTGCAAAACATCGCAAACATCGTCAAGCAGGCAAACGCTGCCGGGCGGCAAGCTTGTAAACCAGGCGTGCCCGCTGGAAGCATTGACCAGGCTGCCCGTCAAGTGATCGAAAAAGCCGGCTATGGGCCGCAGTTCAACCACCGTGTCGGCCACGGTCTGGGCATGGAAGCACATGAACCCCCATTTATGTTTGGAGAAAATGATTTCCTCCTCGTTCCAGGTGTTACATTCACCGTAGAGCCTGGAATCTACGTTTCCGGCACAGGTGGCGTGCGCATTGAAGATGATTTGGTCATCACTGCTGACGATGCAGAAAGCCTGACCACGCTGCCGCGTGAACTGTTCGTGATTGAATAAATCTGCAAAACAATCTCTTCCTCATGTCTTGTAGTCAGATGTCCCGCAAAATTACGAAGGAATAATACTGATGCCACTTTCAATCTCCCGCTATGTCCTCGGCCCCGTGCAAAATAATTGCTACCTTGTGTTCGATCCTGCTTCCAAAGAAGCAGTGGTGATTGATCCGCCTCCGGGTGCGCAGGTTCTTCTCAAGGAAGTGAAAGAAAAAGAGCTGAACCTGAAAGCCATCTGGATCACACACGCTCATTTTGACCACATGGCCGGGGCGGCCGAATTGGTTGAGATGGTTTCATCACCGCTGCCAATAGGGCTGCACCGCAAAGAATTGTGTCTCTACAACAACGGTGGTGGAGCAAACTTCTTCGGCTATCAAATTCCCCCACAACCCAAACCGTCTTTATTCTTCGAGGACGGACAGCAGCTTTCCATCGGCTCCTATCAGGTTGAGGTGCGCCATTGCCCGGGTCATTCCAATGGTGGACAGATTATCTATTATGTGCCTGATGCAGCTACCGCCTTTTGCGGCGACGTCATCTTCCTCCGCTCCATTGGCCGTACAGATTTTCCCGGCGGAAGTTTTGAGGCCCTGATCAACAGCATCCAGACTCAAATATTGACGCTGCCCTCTGAAACAAAATTACTTTGCGGACACGGCGCATCGACCACCGTGGGTGAAGAAGCCGCTGAAAACCCTTTTCTTTAATTCTTTCAGACAGATCACAATTTCAGATACCGCGCTTCAACTTTCCACAACATTAACCACAGACCTGACAGATTTTAAAACCTGTCAGGTCTGTCAAAAAAAGGCAATGCCGGGTTGGCATTGCCCTGAATTCAACTATTTTTACCTATTTGGCATAATCCACAGCACGTGTCTCACGGATCACTGTAACTTTGATCTGTCCGGGATACTGCATAGATTCTTCGATGTTACGGGCAATATCACGGGCCAGACGAGTTGCGGTCAGGTCGTCAACATCCTCTGGTTTGACCATGATACGCACCTCGCGCCCTGCCTGAATGGCATAACTTTGTTCAACGCCCTTATAAGAATTGGCAATTTCTTCCAAAGCCTTCAAACGTTTGATATACTGCTCCAGGTCCTCGCGCCGTGCGCCAGGCCGTGCACCGGAGATGGCGTCCGCCGCTTCAACGATGACTGCTTCAACGCTTTCCTGCTCAACTTCATGGTGATGAGAAGCAATAGTATTGCAAACAATCTTGTTCACCCCATAACGGCCAGCAAATTCAGCACCCAATTGGGCATGCGTACCTTCGGTATTATGGTCCATCGCCTTGCCGAGGTCGTGCAAAAACCCGCCTAATTTTGATATTTCGACATTTGCGCCCAATTCTGCAGCGATCACAGACGCCAGCTTTGAGCTTTCAACTGCATGGGCCAATTGATTTTGTCCATAAGAAGTTCGGAATTTGAGGCGTCCCATTTTCTTAATAATTTCGGGATGCAGACCAGCTACCCCGGCATCAAAGGCAGCTTCTTCACCTGCTTCCACAATTGAACGTTCCATTTCCCGCTGTTCTTCACGCAGTATCTTTTCAATGTAAGCCGGATGAATGCGGCCATCCAGGATCAAACGCTCAAGGGAACGGCGTGCAATTTCCCGGCGCACAGAATCAAAACAGGAAATAGTCACTGCTTCCGGGGTATCATCGACAATCACATCAACACCAGCAGCCTGCTCGAAAGCACGAATGTTACGTCCGTTACGACCAACAATGCGTCCTTTCATTTCTTCATTTGGTAAGGGGACGACCTTGGTTGAAACCTCTGCCACATGATCAGATGCAACCCGTTGAATAGAATCAGCCACGATTTCCCTGGCTCGTTTATCACCTTCCTGGCGAGCTTCATTTTCGATCTGGCGAATGATGCGGGCAACGTCAGCTTGCGCTTCTTTTTCTGCGAGAGTCAGAAGTTCCTGGTGAGCCTCATCAATACTCATCTTGGATATCCGTTCCACTTCGGCAGTTTGATCCGCTTCGCGTTTTTCGATTTCATTCGACTTGCGATCCAAGGAACTTTGGCGCTTATTCAGAGCATTTTCTTTCTGCTCCAGCCGGTCCACGCGGTTATCCATCTCGTTACGCCGCCGCTGCAAGCGCTCTTCTTCCTGATTCAATTCTCCTCTGCGCCGCGCCAATTCCTCTTCGGAATCTTGCATAATGCGGAGAGCTTTATCCTTCGCCTCCAGCTCCATTGTTCTGGCGTTTTCCTGCGCCTGGTGGAACAGCACATCTGCTTCATTCTGCCGGTCCCTGAGATAGCGTGCTTTGAAGATCTGCACAAATATGACTGTAAGCACCACAACTGCTAATACAGCTCCTGCAACCAAGAATAACCATCTATCCATCATCAAATCCCTCTTCCATTTTATCAATCAATTGTTCGTCCTCTTCCGAATTCAATTCAGTCCAAAGGCGACGAACCGCCGGCGCCGCGGTGCCATAAAAGAATCCGCGCCGCCCCAAATATCCCAATAATTTTTTGCGAAATGTTGGCCAATCCAGCCCACTCAATCGACGCACATAGCGCTGTGCTGCTTGATAAGCCAATACTTCGTCATCTTCAGCTTCTTCCAAAGCCGAAGAAATCACATCTTCAGCTACCCCTTTCCTGCGAAGCTCCATAGCCAACATGCGCTGGCTTCTGGGTCGAAATGTCGTCCGATTTTCTACCCACATTGATGCAAACTGTTGATCGCCAAGAAAACCATGTTCTTTCAATCGAACAATTGCCGCGTCAATCACAGTATCTGAGTATTTTTGTTTTAATAACCGCTGCTGCACTTCTCCTTCGGAGCGGGGACGAAAACTGAGAAAATGTAGTGCCTTTTGATAAACAACCTCGGCTTCATCCTCGGTTTTTAGCGAAGCAATTTTGGCTTCGTCCAGTTCCTGTCCGATGTGCAGCCAGGCTGCAACGATCTTGGACAATCCAAAAGTATATTCATCATCCAGATAGACATTTACCCTGCCAGGGTTTCTCTTTTGAATTTTCAGTGCTGTAATTTTTTTATTCATAATAAAAAAGCAGCCAAAACTACCCGATTGGGTCCGGCTGCTTTCCAAGTTTTCGTATGCTATTTATGTATTCAGAACCGCATCCAGGTTAACAAAAGGTTAACAGGATGTCACCTGCCTGTGAAATAATTCAATGCATGCCCATTCAGTTAATCTAGTAAGCCGTAATGAGGTGTTCATGATTGTATGCTAATATACTTGATTTTAATAAATCCACTTATTCTGGTGGATCATTTCTCTTCCATTGATTTCATTTGTAAAACATAAAATGTCACTCATTAAGAAATCACGCAAATTCGGCTTACTACAACTCACAAACTCCCACAGGAGTAAAACATAAACAGGGTAAAAATTTGAAACAACCGGAATTCCTATTTCAAAGAACAAGAATCATAATTGATATACTTTTCAACCAGATACATATTATACAATATTTTTTAAGATTCTGGCAAACTTCACCTCGTTTATTCAGGGCACTTTCCCAGGCATGACGGCTTCTATTACCTGACAACCTCCTTATTTTCCAGATGCGATCCTGCTGGCGAAAAAAGAAAATCTCCTGATAGATATGTTTCCATATTTCTAAATGAACCGTGCTAAAATAGTGTTATGAATCAGATTGAAACTACACCCTCTGTACAGATTGAAGAAAAGCCTGCCATGTCCAAAGAGCACCGAAAACAAGTCGTCTGGATGATCTGGGTTCCTTTTGCTTTTGCCGTCATTTTAATCCTGGCTGTTGCGGTGCTGGTTTCCCTGCCAACCGCAAATACAGGGGTAGACACATCATCCCTAGGCAGCCTTTCATTCATTTGGGTATCAGCCCCAGCGCTTCTGGCGCTATTGGTGATCGTTGCTCTGGCAGGAGCAATGGTTTATCTTGTTGCGAAATTCCTTAACATTTTGCCGGGTTTCTTTCACAAAGCGCAGTTCTATGCCGATTTTGGCGCCAGGAAAACCAGGGAAATTGCTGACAAGATCGTAGCCCCGGTAATCACCGTTAAAGGTCACCAAGCCAGTTTGATACACCTTGCCCAAATGCCCGGCACAAAAACTGAGAACAAGGAATGATCAGAGAGGATCACATGGAAAATTCACAAGAATGGAAAACTAAAATGCTGTTGGTAAGTGCAGGCCTGGGTTTGCTGGCTGGTCTCACAGCAGCCTACATCATCATCCAAAATGCTGATGCTAAAGAGGACAAACCCCAACTTAACGCCGGCGACGGAGTCAAGGTTGGTCTCGGCGTGCTCGGCGTATTGCGCTTGATCGCCGATATCGGCAATAAGTAAATCTCATCCGGATAAAGCACTCCTCACAGGTTTCGGCTCACTCCTCAACGCTGCCGGAACCTGTGTTTTATCCGCTCTGAAACAGTGACCTGAAAAAACGTATGCCATCTTCCACTCTTCTTCGTTACCTCATTGCAGGGCAACTCAAGCAAAATTTCATCATTACACCCACAGGGGAAGCGTTTTCCGATATCCTCGGCGGAAGTCTGACCTACGCCGCCGTTGGACTGAAAATCTGGGAAAATGAACCCGCTGGTCTGATTTCGCGGGTGGGGGAAGATTTCCCCAGACAATGGGTCGATGATCTGAAAGCCTTGAATTTCGACACACAAGGCATCCGCATCCTGCCCCAGGCATTAGACTTGCGTCAATTCCTGGCCTATACCGACGCAGGTTCTCCCCGATCTGATACTCCAGTGGCAAATTTTGCCGATCTTGGTTTGCCTTTTCCAAAAGCGCTGCTCGGTTATGTGCCTCCAGTGCAAGAGATTGACAGCCGCACGCGCCCCAGTGAATTCGCCATACGGATCAAAGACGTTCCTGATCATTATCTGGATGCTTCTGCTGCCCATCTTTGTCCGCTGGATTTTCACAGTCACCAATTCTTAACCTCTCTTTTCACGCAAAACAAGATCAACACCCTCACTCTTGATCCTGGTGAAAGCTATATGCACCCCATTTTTTGGGATGATCTCTCCCTCCTTCTCAATGGCATCACTGCTTTTCAAACGTCAGAAGAAAAGCTGCACGCAATATTTCGCGGTCGTTCAACCGACTTGTGGGAAATGGCGGAGGAAATTGCTCGTTTTGGCTGTGAGATCATCGTCATCAAACGCAAAGCACGCGGCCAAATGATTTACAATCACGCCAGCCACGAGCGCTGGTCGATCCCGGCTTATCCCTCGCGAGTAATCGACCCAACCGGGGCTGGTGACGCCTTTGGAGGCGGGTTTTTGGCTGGCTTCCGAAAAACGTATGACCCTGTGGAGGCAGCTCTTTTTGGCAGCATTTCCGCCTCAATGGTCATTGAAGGCAGCGCCCCGCTTTACGCACTCGATGCACTACCCAGGCTGGCAGAAGCACGACTGGAATCGCTGCGATCTATGGCACGCAAGGTTTAACAAAAAAAAGGCTCCGGGGACGCCCTCAGAGCCTTCGCTTTATCCATCCGCTGCTTTAAAATCTCAACGCAGGTCCAACAATTCATATACATGCAGCGGTTCACGTTTTCCTTTTGCAATCACTGGTGCCACGCTGCGCACAAGAACATACGGAGCTATCCGTTGATAAGCTTCCTTGCTGATCAAAATCTGCCCAGGTTTTGAGTTTTCCTGAATGCGTTTAGTCGTATTCACACTATCTCCAATCGCAGTATACTCGAGACGTTTTTCTGTGCCTACCAACCCCAAAACCACGTCGCCAACATGAATACCCACGCCAAATGATAGTTGAAGATCCCTTCGGATATCCTCCTTCAAATTTTCCAATGACTTGCGAATGCCAATTGCTGCACGTACTGCGCGCAAGGTATGATCTTTTTGCAAAATAGGGGCATTGAACCAGGCCATGACCGCATCGCCCATGAATTTATCAATCGTGCCTTCTTCGCCCAGTACAGCATCCGCCGCCGCCGCCAGATAACGATTCAAAACCGCAACCAGTCTTTCAGGTGACAGCCCTTCGCTAAAACTGGTAAAACCGCGAATATCAGCAAAGAGGACAGTGATCTCTGCACGTCGACCGCCAAGCTGGAGGCTGTCGGGATCAAGCTGCTCAATTACCGCTGGCGAAACCATGCGTTCAAACAATCGCCGCTGGGCTTCGAGACGCTTTTTCTCCGTCAGGTCCTCCATCACCACGGCAACACCGTGTGTGGTTTGGTCTACATCTTTCAAAGGAGACAAATTAAAACGCAAATCAATCGGACCACGTTCCGGAAATACAGGCCGCCCTTCCAGGTTCAAAACTGGCTGGTCTGTTCTAAGCACCTCTTGAAAATACGGGGCAAGCACCGGCCGCAAAGGAGATAATATGTCTTTCATCTCCCGCCCGACCAGATCCCCTGAATCCCGTCCCATAATAGCTGCCGCAGCCCGGTTGCACATCATAATGCGCTCTTCGACGTCTGCCGTGAAGACACCACTGGCCATTGAAGCAAATACATTATCCATCAAATTTTTCAATTCCGTTACTTCTGCCAGTGTTTTTAAAACCGAATCAAATAAACGAGCATTCTCGATAGCAACTGCTGCCTGATTGGCAAAAGCTGATAATAGCCCCAGGTCCTGCTGGGAAAATATCCCGCTGCGGATACGGTTATCAGCATAGATCACGCCGATCATTTCGCCTTTTACCTTAAGCGGCACACACAAAATGGAACGCAAATTGTATGCCACAATACTTTCCTGTCCAGTAAATCGCGGGTCTTCCTGCGCGTTCGTGGTCAAGACAGGTTTACCTTCAGAGGCAACCCTTGTGGTAACAGTATGGCTAATGCTGAATTCGGATGGGTCGAGGGACTCCTGTTCCATGTTACGGGCAATTTGCATTTGCAAATTGCCTTCTTCCCCTTTCAGCATCAAGAATCCACGTTCGGCATCGGTCAGCCGGATGATCGTGTCCATAACGATCTGCAGCACTTCTTCCAGTTCAAGCGATGAATTAACAAATTGTCCAATGGTAGCCAAAGCACTTAAGCTGGAACGTTCATCCTCCAGCGCCTCCAACTGTTTTCGGATTTTTGGAAGATGTGAAGAAATCCTGTTGATCCCCTCATACACATAGGATGGCACAGCCGCCGGGCGGTTTTGCAGAAAAAATGACTGCGATTTTTCCAGCTCGCCCGTCATCTGTTTTAATAACCCGTCCAACAATTCATAAATTGAAGGTGAAGAAAGATTTAATGACATAATACTCACTGTGAATTAGATAACCACTCATCAACGTTTAATAATAACATTATACTCCCCTCCATCGCTTAACCACAGTAGTCAAGACGATCCACCACAATTTCAAATACACTGCCCGGGCTTTGCTGAAGTCCACTGGATGCGGACTGAACAAAGCCGTATGATATAACATCAAGAATTCGGAAACAACGTCCCTGGAATTCGAATCCAGGTATTTTATCAATACCGTTATTTGTTCTGCGGCGGTGTCGCCAGAATTCGATTTCTCTCCAAACAAAGCAAGCATCAACGGCACACGAGCAAACATGCGCTCCATTGGGGAAAGCTGCGTTTGATCAGCCCAGCGTTTGATCCAGCTTGGCGTTTGAAACCCTCGTTTCTTAAACTGCTTCTCAAGAAGCGAAGTCAGCATCATCGCCGGGCGAAATGCACCCGGGGGCCTCCGCCACCAGGCATAGACCGAAGCAACGATTACCAAAACAACACCAAGTACGATCCAGGCTGGATGCAAGCAGCGCGGTGCAACTGCTGCTTCGCCATCCAAATTCCAGGTAGGGTCTTCTTCCAAATCAGCAAACGGGTCTCTATCCGGCAATTCGCGGTCGCTCGGGCGCAAGCCTAAATCATTTCCGGATTCCGACGAAAGCTCATCTTCCAGGCCCAAGCGTAACGAATGCACAGGTTGAGAAGCTGTCGGTTCAAATTGCACCCACCCAATCTCCGGAAAGTAGATTTCTGGCCAGGCATGATAATCATTCATACGAATATGATAGAGATTCGCTTTTTCCTCATCTGGCTCTCCCTGGGCGAATCCCACAACCATACGCGCAGGAATACCCAATGAACGCAGCATTAACACTTCTGATGTGGCGTAGTAATTACAAAAGCCAGCCTTGTGCGTGAAGAGAAACCACTCAATCAAATTTTGATCTTCAGGTGGGACGGGAATCTCATTTTCGTAGCTGATTTCATTGCGCAAATAAGCGGTGATCACTCTAACTTCATCATACGGGGTTGCTGCACCACTGGTCAAATTTGCCGCCAGATCAGCCACCGATTGAGGGAAATCTTCAGGCAAACTCAGGTATCGCTCCAGTACCCATTTGGGGTAATCATCCCCCGCCTGTCGCAGCATGGCAACTGTCAAATCATTTAACCGCGTTTCGACCTTGATCGTTTCACCGGACAGCAAAGCTTTCTCAGCTTTGACAGCGATTATATCTACCTGGTTTTCAGCGGCACTATCGCCCACCCATATTGCTGGGCGGCTGACAGACTGCGGCTGTTCAGGAAGATAAAGTGTTTGCAAAGAAGCCGCCTGAATTCTATATGTAAGGTCAATTTCAACGCGGTGCTCAAGGCTCAATTCCCGCACTGGCCATTCTGACGGAACAATTTCATGCTCTTTGGTTACGGTATTCTTCCATCCATCGTCCACATATCGATCATAGCTCTGGCTTTTCCAATAAAAAGGGATACCTGTCGGATGATTTCGGGAAGCCTGCACCTGGAACAACTCCACCGCGTCCAAAGGGATCCCGGTCCCTAACTTCAGGTCGTTACCATACGAGAAATCGGATGTGGTGTATCCGGGCACATTCAAGCCAGCGGTCAAGTTTGAGAGTCGATCCCGGAAACGAGAAAAACGAAAGCGTGCACCTGCGCCTGTATTGAATAATCCTGAAATTGCCGGGATATTCCAGGCGATGAGCACCAGGATCAACCCAATGATCGCCATGCTGCGGCCCAGATCGTATCCCGTCTCAGAATCCACCGCGATACCTGACCTGCTCCAACGCAAGCGTTCTCCAAGAAAATACAATCGCCCCAGGCTCAACAAGGTAAACACCATAAATGCGCCGCTATAACGGCCGCGATGGAGGACCTCAGGGCTTGAGGTATCGATGCTGACCAAGGCAATGCCTGCGATTAAAAGCGGGGCCCAGGGTGCGCCGGAACGGCTCAACTGAAATCCTCCGATGAGACTCATGAACCAGAAGAGCAGCGCCATACTGAAAACAAAAAGGAGGTAATCTTTGATCGGCTGGTTGGTGACAAACAAATGGGACGAACTGGACAAACGCCCCCCAAGACTGACCAGTCGTTCGCTCCAGACAATTTCAGCATCCATGGTTGTTCCCAAAACCCAGGGAATGATGATAATCGTATACAGCCCGGACAGGGCAATCACAGTCCAACGCTTGAAAACGCTTTGCCCCAACAGATACCCCAGAATAAAACCGAAGAGAACAAAGGTCTTGATCTGCGCTAAATCCTCAGACCAACCAGTGGCGTCCAAGCGTAAAGCGGTGACCCAAAATGCTGCAAACAACAAGAATGCAGCAACGATATCCAGCCATTTATTCTCTCTCTTAAGCATGGAATGAGTGTACAATAAAAGTGTTGTAATCGTCAATCATACACAAGGGAGAAAAGCTGAAAACATGATGCCAGTAATCCATCAAATCGAGATCGCGCTCACTTTGTTCGTTCAGCAGTTGGGGAATTGGTTAATTGCCCCCATGACTGCATTTACCCAGTTGGGTATTGAGCAGTTTTATCTACTCACGATGCCAGCACTATTCTGGTGTTTCGATGCTGCCCTTGGCATCCGCATCGGCCTCATGCTCTTACTCAGCAACGGATTTAATTCGTTTTTCAAAACCAGTTTTCACAGCCCCCGGCCCTACTGGATAGATGAGCGGGTGAATGTATTCTTCCAATCAGAAACATCTTTCGGCCTCCCTTCCGGGCATGCCCAAAACGCGGCAAGTGTGTGGGGGGTATTTGCGGCCAATCTCAAAAAAGGTTGGAGACGCTATCTTGTGATTGCCATTATCTTCTTCATCGGCTTCTCTCGCATCTACCTGGGCGTTCATTTTACCAGTGACGTCCTGCTCGGATGGCTGGTTGGCGGATTACTTTTACTGGCCTTTTTAAAACTGGAAAAACCTGTCCTGGCGTGGTTCAAACAAAAGGCAGCTTTCCAGCAAATCATCCTTGCTTTTGCAATCTCCGTCCTGATCATTCTGCTCGTCTTCATTCCACTTACGTTTCTCGCTAATTGGCAGTTGCCCCCAGAGTGGCATCAAGTCTCTCAAATCACGTCACCAGGCTCTGAAGTAGATCCGCTCAATCCAGAAGGTGTTCTTTCTGCCAGCGGCACCCTGTTCGGCATGATTGCAGGATTGGTATGGCTTCAAAACGCTTACAATGGATTCAACCCATCTGGCACCAACAAGCAGTGCATCATTCGCTATTTGATTGGAGTGGCGGGGATTCTTGTTTTCTGGTATGGACTTGGACAAATATTCCCGCGGAATCCCGGGATTTTATCTTACTCGCTAAGATATGTGCGGTATGCTTTAATTGGACTATGGGTAACCGCAGGCGCCCCAATTCTGTTTTTCAAAATGAAAATTGCCCAACCTGGTTGGGCAGCATCTGAACAATCGATCACATAATTCATCAATTAAGGAGAGTAATATGCGTCGAATCGTGAATTTCTTGTCAGGAGCTTTATTAGGTGGGTTGATCGCTTCCGCACTGGTACTGCTTCTTACCCCTTCTTCAGGCAGCAGTATCAGAAAACAGATTGCTGAACTGGCGAACAAGACATACGAAGAAGTCCGCCAGGCCGGAGAACAACGCAGAGATGAGTTGCAGCTCGAATTGCAAGAGCTGCGTGCTCCCAAAGAATGATCGCTCCAAATGCGGCGGCCAGGATATTGCATCCTGGCCGCCCTATTAAATTACCTGGTGATTAAGAACCGGCTACTGGTCAAACCGAAAACGATACGTGGCCAATTGACGGGTGAAACGTGTGGTGCCGCTCACGACCAACACCGCATCGCTGCTGTTCTGGTCTTCATCTAATTCAAATTGCACCTTGTCACCAGCTTCAACTTGCAGCGTCTCCACAATATTATCACCATCACCCAAGCGGATCAGAGAAATCGTAAAAGACTGTGGCAGGCGGTTTTGGACGCGAACGAATCCTTCACTCTCCCAATCCTGTTGATCATCATCCTCAAAATCAGTAAAATAACCAATCTGTGGGATAGCAACATCATCGATCAACATGCCTTCGCCGTTGACTGCCGCATCCGTCACATATTCAAACCGCAAATATACTTTCTTGCCTGCGTAGTCTGAAAGATCCACAATTTCCTGTATCCAGTGACTATCGCCACCAGATAAGCCAGTATATGCCCAACCATAACTGTTTCCGGATGGATTTTCGATCGTACCCGACGGGGTATTAATAAGCTGCCATTTTTCGGCATCTTCCGAAACAGCCAGATAGACATAATCATATCCTTCTTCAATGTCATACCAGGTCCAATAAGACATGCTCAACTCGCCACCCACCTCAGAAAAATCAAACTGGCGGGTGAGGGTCATGTCTGAATCATCACCCTGATTGCTCCAGAATGCGTACTCGCCAGAATATACACTCTCCGGCAGCAATGCCACTTCAGTTGATCCTTCAATTTCCAGTGTATGCTTGCCTGCGCAGGAAATGCGAATATAATCCGCACCATATTGATGAACCGTTCTGTCTTGCCAGACTGGCGAACAGTCGCTCACCCATTCTGTTTCATACGTGCCAGGTGCCCCGGGATTATTGTGATACACATAACGCCCATCCCCGGCGTTCGGATCCAACAGGTAATTTGTAACCACCCAATCAGCAAAAACATCATTCGCTGTGACACTATTACCATTTAAGGGGTCTCTAATATCCAAATCCGAGAGGACGGTATCAATACTTTCCATGCCGTTCTCTGGCGCATTGACTAATGCTTTGGTTGCATCTTCGCCAAATCGATCCAGAAAATAATCCACAAAAAGGAAGGCTGCGCCATAATGCGGGGTAGTGGCATAATTGTCATTGGGCCAATGATTTAATTGCATGTCGGGTTGGCTGGCAAACATAAAATCAAACCCGCCGGAGTAATACTCGTTGATGAACACCGCTAATTCTGAAAAGCCCTCATTTAGCCAGGTTGTCTCATTTTTGTCTCTAAACCAGTGGATCATATGCTGAAATTCATGGGCCAACACCCCATATAGATACGAGTCATTTAAACGGTTGTTGTCCGCACTGACCATGAAAGTCTCGTGCCCATTGGAATATTCGTGCGCCATTGGATGCACTGAATCAGCCGAAGAGAAATACCCGGCCACTGTACTGCCCAAACCACGCGCATAGACAATATAAAGGTGAGGGTCATTGTCAATACCGGGAGACCATTCACCTCCAAAAAACTCGCGATTTGTGGGATAAATT
This sequence comes from Anaerolineaceae bacterium, assembly GCA_021107195.1. GTDB lineage: Bacteria > Chloroflexota > Anaerolineae > Anaerolineales > Anaerolineaceae > SMBSF63. Next base: position 14,056 of record JAIOTF010000238.1, read on the forward strand.
TGCGACTCAAATGTGTCAACCAACTTAATTAGATCGCCCTCGTTGTAATTAACCCCATTCTCAATCCAGAAGTAGACATGCTCGGTGGCATAACGCAAAGTAGCTTTGATGGCATAGGTTTCATTTGTATCCAGATCGGAAACCCAAAAATCTTCCTGATCTCCAAGTTGATATGGGATCGGGTCAGTCTCCAACACGGCGGGAATATCCGATTTACCGCCAAGACGCATAGCCAGTTCCCTCAAATCATTGTTCGGGGTCACAGCCTCCTGTAAAGTACGCAAAGTTTCATATGCGGCCGGTGTCTCAGGCAAAATCACTACAGTCGGCACTGGAACTGGTGTTTCATTTACATCCGGTAGATCAAATAACTCCATCGTCGGTATCCCTTCCAACGAAGTGGATACTTCCTGGATCTGTTGAACGCCCCAAATACTGGCTCCAGCCAGACCAATGCAAACTACCAGGAGGCAGCATGTAAAGACAAGCAACACGATCACAATAATAGATACTTTTTTGGATGAATTATTCAACCTTTTCTCCTTTCAAGGTCGGAGCATCAACCCCGGTAGACAACGAATGATGGGCAGATGTAACCAAACCAGCCGAAAACCAGACATAAGGCATCGCAAAAGAATCAACGCTAAATCCTTCAATAATAAAAGCGATCACTAATAATTGTCCGGCCAGAGACACCATTTTTCGTTGAGATTGCAGTTCTTTTTCCAATGCCCGCCCTGTCTGCCAGAGCAAATAGTACCATGCGACAAAGAACGAAAACCCCACGATACCTGTTTCGGTCAGCAAACGCACCCACAAGCTTTTAACATTCAACAAAACGGAAGAACGGAAAACAAGATCACGCACTTCGATCAGCCACCATGCATATCCACTCAATTTGTCCGGGAAAAAGAATCCGGCGTTTCCCAGCCCAACGCCAAACAAGGGATGGTCATTGAAAATATTCCAGCCGCCCTCCCAATATACTAGTCTGGAAGAAAAATTGAGCGAATTTGCATAGGCAAGCAATGGGTTCTCCCCAGTCAGTGAGAAATTAAATAAATCCGCCATGCGGGGATCAATCTTTGAAAGCGTGAAACCAACGCCCAGGAACAACCCAAGATAAATCGCCAGCATGATCGTGGTGATGCCCCACGAAATCACCTGCTGCCTTAGTTTGACACGGCTTGCATCCTTTTGCCAACGCTGCCAGACCCAACCCTGGACACGTATTTTGAGCCACACATTTGCCCGCACAAGCAGATAAGCAAGCATCAAAAGGAAAGCAATCAGCCCTACGCGAGAGAGGGTCAGCCAGAGAACGAGCGCCCCAAAAACCAGCAGAAGATCTTCAAAGATAAAGTACTTGAACAGACGCCTTCGATGGACAGATTGCCGGCGCACAACCGCGGCCAGCCAAAATGGCAAGAAGAGCAAATTCAGTTGATGGGCCAGCCACGACGGCTCCAAAGCAAAACCTGTGGTGCGCTGGCGAAAGAGCGTGCCAACCGAATACCAACCATGGATCGTGCGCAACCATTCCGGATAGCGACCCCAACCGTACCATGCGGCTGTCTGCGCCAGCGACCAGAGGATCACAATCAATCCGCTCCAGTTCAACAAGCGCAGGGTACGCTGCAACTTTTCTTCGCTGTTGGGATAGACACTTGCGAGCAGATAAAAACTGATACCAATAGCAAGGGTTACGAGCGATGTAACCGAATTGCGCAATACCGAAATATCCTTATATGGAGGAATCGTCTGGAAATTGGCAAGGGAAGTCGCAATAATGGCGATCATCCCAAAGGCAAACAGCGGCAAGCTCTGCCTCGGGAGTTTTCCCTTGCGCCAAACAAAGGGAAGAAACCAAATCAATAACAATATTGCCAGGAACAAAATGGAAGGCGAGGCGACCACATCTGAGCGCACCAAGCGCACGACCAAAGGCATGCTTGTGATTGGCAAAAGCAGCACCAAAACCAACCACAGACCTTCACTTGCTTTTCTGCAAAAACGGTTAATCACCCCCACCCCGCTTACTCAGTTTTGAAGGAATCTGCAAATAGATCAACCAGACTGCCAGGACAAATCCTAAAACAGCTCCCGACAACACGAGGGTATTGCGTCCGTACTGAATTGGAGCAGAAGGAACAGGTGCCCGATCGACGACGGTAAATGCCATGGCCGGGAACAAGCCACGACTGGCAAGTATCTCTTCCTTTTTAGCCTCATTCACCACCAGAAGCTCTTCCTGTATCTCGGCCAGGTTTCCCGCAGAGCACAGCGTTTGAACAGGTTCGGAAGAAACGCTGTTTTCCAGACAACTTGTCAATGACTGTGTATATTGCAACAATCCTTCGGCAATCAAAGCATGACCATAGGCCTCCTCAAGTGCAGCATACGCTGCATCCAACCAGGCATTGGTTAAAACTGCTGATGCTTCAGGCGCAACGTGCCGTACCCGCAGCACCCACAGATAATTCTGGCGCTCCGGAAAACTGTTTACATCAAATGATTCTAATGGAACATCCACCCCCTGCGTCCTTGCCAGATCAATCGCCATCAATTTTGTATCAGTTGCCTTGATCACATCGCCAACCAACTCCATGGCCTGGTCCTCTTCCAGATCACTTAAAGGTCCCGTACGCGCAAAATCAATCCCTGCTGCCAGAGATGCCCGGCTCTCATAAATCTCAGGGCGCGCGCGATGAAATGCCCATCCCGCTCCAGCCCCCAACAGCATGGCAGCCACTACGAGCCACCAATAACGAAGTGCAGCATCCAATGTATTTTTAGGAGTAAATTGACTATTCGTCATACATCACCAAAAGACGCTGTAAACGAGATCATTTTTATGCCTCTCCATTGAAACAAGGTGAGCAAATTATACCGTAAGGGTATCTATTCCACAGAAAAACCGCTTTTCTGCTGCATCAAAAAACACGCACCCAAATTGGAGTGCGTGTCATTGATATCACACCACGGCTTCTATTGCGGTTGTTGAAAATTCAATATCAGCAGGTTTTGATTACAATCTGCACTGGTAACAATGGACACCGATGAAGTGAGCGCATTACCTTCTAGATCATAAACCGTTACATAGATCATATTTGAAGACGCCAGAGCCTCATTGCCAAGTTGAATTTCATATCCACCAGGGCCGTAAGCACTGTGAAGACCGGTAATATCCAATTGCAGGATCTCTTCTCCTTGCAAGACACCCTCAGCAACGTCCACAAGGTCCAACACCGGGTTTCCGGACGCATCCAAAACCTGACCTGCAATACCTAACCAATTGCATCCTTTGTCTGGATGGGCAAAGTTTTTCTGATAAGTGATTGCGTCTGCCCGATAGTTTGCTCCTGGCTGTTGTGTGGCCGGCATGGCTTCCAGAGTAACCGTTGGATTGGCCCCATCCGGGGCACTCGTTGCTGTCAAGGGTGGCATTCCTTCCTGCATGTTGGCAGTCGCCGTCAAAGCAGGCATGGCATCTGAATCAGCAGCCGCGTCATATGCCGCAATTGTACCAACCAGCTCAGTGATGACTGGCGATATCTCACTTAATGAAGCCTGACAATCTTCCAGAGCATCTTCGCAAGCAATATTCTCTGACGGGACCTCAGGGCATGCAGGGCACGTTGCCTGCGGCACAGCCTCTTCGGCGCTGTCAGCAACCACCGGTTCAGGTAATTCTGCCACCTGCGCCTCAACAGTTGGCGTCGCTGCCGGCGCTGCCTGCTGCGGAAGAAAAGGCAAAGAACATGCTGAAAGGAAAAGCAATACTATCAACCAGGCGAATTTGCGCATCATATCCCTCCACTACCATCAAAATACAGAACAACTATCGTAACGAGTACAAAAAATAATCCGACGACAAAATACATTGCGGTTAAATAATTATATATCAATTTGCCCAAATTAAGCTATACGATATAACTAAAAAGCGCCTTTGCCTTTAATCACCACCCAGACTGTTTTCAACAGGATTTGTAAGTCCAGCCACAGGGAATAATTCTGGACGTAGTAAAGATCGTCCTCAGTATTGAGATGCATGGGCCGGTCACTCCTGCCGTGGATCTGCCACCAGCCGGTCAAACCCTGGGGGACTGCAAAGCGCTTTCGCTGCCAGAGATCATATTTGTCCACAAGATACGGCATTTCTGGACGCGGTCCAACCAGAGTCATTTCTCCCTTGAGAACATTGAATAACTGCGGCAGTTCATCCATACTGGTATGCCGCAAGAATTTGCCCACACGCGTGACCCGCGGGTCGTCCCGCCGCTTGTAGATCAACTGTCCATTTTCATCAACCTCTTCCACTTGATGGAGCAGCGATTCTGCATCTTTAACCATCGTGCGGAATTTGACCATCTCAAAAATTCGCCCATTTTCTCCAACACGCCGCTGGCGATAAAAAACCGGACCTGGTGAATCGAGTTTAATTGCAGCGGCAATGCCCCCAATCAAGGGCAGCAAGAACGGCATGATCAATGACGTACTGAGGAGATCAAAGCCGCGCTTGACCAT
>JAIOTF010000081.1 GCA_021107195.1 Anaerolineaceae bacterium
AGTGACCAATGGCAATATCTTTGTAATCTGCGCTCTGCTCTTCCCTTGGCTGCCTGACATCTTTTGCTTGCACACTGTCAGACAAAAAGGCCTTTCTTTTTTGGGGAATGTGCTAAAATATAATCTGCGCAGGGTTCGGTGGTCGACTCAAAAAATCCCAGTGTTTGAGTTGGCGTCGGACCAGTGTGGAAAAGGCCCGTCGAAAAGTACCGCCTTCCTCTGCCCCACCGATCCTATGCCTATATATAACCAGTATTTAATTCCCAACTCAATTCAAGATGCATTAAGGGTGCTATCAGAATTTGCGCCCGGTTCGGTTCGCCTTGTAGCTGGAGGTACAGACCTGCTCTTAGATTTAAGGCAAGGCAGGCATTCATCTGTTGAAGCTTTAGTGGACGTCAACAATATCCCGGAGTTGCAACGTTTTGAAATCAAGGGCGATCATCTCTATATTGGCGCGGCGGTACCGCTAAATCAGGTTACCGAATCACCCCTTGTTATCCAACACGCACAGACTTTGTCGGAAGCAACGGGGCTGATTGGTGGTCCTCAAGTGCGCAATACAGCTACCCTTGGCGGCAACGTTGGCCATGCGCTTCCTGCAGGTGATGGGACGATTGCGATGCTTTCATTGAATACGAAAGCAGAAATTGCCAGTTCTGAAGGTATTCGAGAAGTGCCATTGGGTGAACTTTACGCAGGCCCGGGAAAATCGACACTTGATCCGCAAGGGGAGTTGATCGTCGGGTTTGTTATCCCTGCCAAAAAAACAGGCCAGGCATCTTCCTTTAAGCGCGTGATGCGCCCTCAGGGAGTTGCGCTACCAATTCTCAATATGTCTGTGTGGTTAGAACGTAACAAAGAATCGATTAGCGATGTACGGTTAGCTGTTGGCCCTGCCGGCCGTACTCCGCAACGCGGCATTGCTGCTGAAAATGTCATGCGAGGCAGAGTTTTGACCGATGCGTTGCTTGAAGAAGCACTGGAAGCATTGCTGGAGAGCATTCATTTGCGCACCAGCAAATTAAGAGCTTCAAAGGAGTACCGGGTTCATCTTACAGGCGTCCTGCTTAAGGATGTAGTGAATTGTGCCTGGGAAAGAGCGGCTGAAAATTTAGAGGCGGTGAAATAATGACAAACAAGCAGATGGTTGACTTTACAGTTAATGGTGATCACGTATCCTTGTCTGTTAAACCCGGACAAAGTCTGGCTGAATTACTGCGTGAGGAGCTACGATTAACCGGAACCAAGATTGGTTGCAGCGAAGCGGAATGTGGTTCCTGCACCGTGGTTATTGATGGAAAGCCCGTTTTGTCGTGTGCATTTCCAGCGCTGCGAGCACAGGGCAAGAATGTGCTAACGATTGAAGGCTTGAGCAAATTGGATGGGAATGGCGACACATTGCATCCTTTGCAGCAGGCCTTTGTGTTATACGGCGCAGTCCAATGTGGTTTTTGCATCCCGGGCATGTTGATGACCGCTTACGCTCTTCTTGAGCGAAATCCAGATCCAACTCGCGATGAAGTTCACCATGCGTTAAAGCATACATTTTGCCGGTGTGCAGGATATCCGACGATTGAAAAAGCGGTACTGGCCGCAGCGAAGGCTATGCGTAACGGAGAACCGGTGGAACTTCCAGAGCTACCAGAATCAAAATGGGCAGAGCAAGTTGTCGGCAGGGTGCATGTGCGTCCTGAAGCTGTAGCCAAGGTGACTGGGCGGGCGTTGTTTACTGACGATTTGAAACTGGAAGACATGGCTTATGGCCGTGCAAAACGAGCTGATATTCCTCATGCCATCGTGAAAAGCCTGGATGTATCACGGGCAAAATCGCTGCCAGGTGTTTTGGCTGTGCTAACCGCCGAAGATATTCCCGGAGACCATTATCACGGTACGATCATTCGAGATTGGCCCAGCATTGTAGGCGTTGGGGAGAAAATCAGATATGTGGGTGATGTTGTGGCTCTTGTGGCGGCGGAGTCAAACGAAATTGCCACCCAGGCACTTGAGCTTATTGATGTTGGATATGAAGCGCTTCCAATTGTTTCAAATCCTGTTCAGGCGCACGAAAGCGGTGCAGTACAAGTGCACGACAAAGGAAATTTGTTGAAGCATATCAAAGTAAGGAAGGGTGATATTGATCACGGGATGGAAGGGGCAGATGTGATTATGGAGCATACTTTCCATACAGCTACTTATGACCATGCTTTTCTCGAACCTGAGTGCAGCATTGCGCAATTGACGCTTGACGCACGTATGGAAGTTTTCGTGGGTTCGCAAATCGCCTATGAAGACCGCGAAATGGTTGCCCTCGCTCTGGGTTGGCCTGAAGAGCGCGTGCGTGTCATTGGTATGTTGGTAGGCGGCGGTTTTGGCGGCAAGGAAGATATCACCGGCCAGATCCATGCGGCACTCTTGTGCAACGCAATCAAGCGCCCCGTGAAAGTTTTGTATGATCGTCACGAATCAATTTCATATGATGTAAAACGTCATACGACCCAAATCAGGGTCAAAGTGGGCGCAAAAAATAACGGTAAACTTGTTGCAGTAGAAACTGAACTTTATGGAGATACTGGGGCTTATGCCTCCCTTGGGGAGGCTGTGATGACAAGGGCTACAACTCATTCATCGGGGCCTTATGAAATGCCGCATGTCAAGGGTGACTGCTTTGCCATGTACACCAATAATATTCCTGCGGGCGCCTACCGTGGTTTTGGTGTGATGCAGTCCGCGTTTGGGGTTGAGACCATGATGGACATGATGGCAGAAGAATTGGAGATCGATCCTTTTGAAATCCGCCGGATGAATGCATTACATGTGGGCAGTGTAACGAATACCGGACAGATTTTGAATGAAAGCGTTGGCCTGCTTGAGTGTATTGATCGAGTGGAAGATGAAGTAAAACGATTAGCTGGTGATACACCATTTGTTTCGCACCCGGTTCCAGGCGAACCGAACAAACGACGTTCCTGGGGTATTGCTGCCGCTTATAAAAACACAGGCCTGGGGGGCGGTGTTCCTGATGAGGCGGGCGCCACAGTTGAGTTATTTGAAGATGGCACAGTTGAATCACGGACCTCTTCGGCGGAAATTGGACAAGGGCTGGTAACGGTATTGCAGATTATCACTGCCGAAGAATTGGGAATGCCCATCGAAAAAGTGCGGGTTCTGTTATCGGACACTGACCTCACGCCGAATGGCGGTCCTACGACTGCATCCAGGCAAACGTTTATGTCTGGCAACGCAGTGAGATATGCCGCACGCGTTTTACGCGATGCCCTGGTGAGTGAAGTCGCTGAAAAATATGATATTTCCCCAAAATTAATTCAATTCAAAGATGGATGCATTCATGCCAATGGTCATACTGTTGAATTGAGTGAACTTGCACAAGAGATGAAACAGAAAGGGCTGGATTTACGAGCCAAGTATTTGTATTCAGCGCCTGAAACTAAACCGCTGGGTGAGGGCGGAGATATGCACTTTGCTTTTTCTTTTGCTGTGCAAGCAGCAGAAGTGGAAGTTGACACCTTGACTGGCGAAGTTGCGGTATTGAATGTGATTGCCGCCAACGATGTCGGCGCAGCGATCAATCCGCTCGGCTTGCAGGTTCAAGTGGAGGGCGGGGTTGTCATGGGGGTTGGACATGCCCTGACGGAAAAGTTCATCATGGATGAGGGACGCGTTGTTACCGACAGATTGGCAATGTATCGCATGCCGAACATTTCCCAGACGCCCGAGATTACCTCAATTGTTGTTGAAGAAAAAGTGGCTGCAGGCCCGTATGGAGCAAAGGGTGTTGGTGAAGTGGTACTCGTTCCTACTTCCCCGGCGATTACCAATGCAATCTATAACGCAGTTGGCGTGCGTTTCTTTGAAATCCCTGTTGACCAGGAAATCATAGCCCGGCAGATTGCCGCAAAGTCTTAAAGGAGCAAAAAATGTTGATTGTAAATGGTACATTGATCACCTGGGAAAACCCCAATCAAATGCTTACGGGGCAGGCGGTATTGGTACGCAATGGCAAAATTGAAAAGATTGCCCCCGAAGGTGCATTGAAAAAAGAATACCCCGATGAAGAAGTTCTGGATGCTCACGGGCAATATATTATGCCAGGCAACACTTGTGCCCACACCCACTTCTATGGCGCTTATGCGCGTGGTATGGGGATTCCAGGAGAACCAGCAAAGGTATTTCCTGAAATCCTTGCGAATTTGTGGTTCCCGCTTGATGATTCGCTGTCTTTGGAGGATGTGAAGTATTCTGCTTATGTTGGATTGATTGATGCCATTAGGCATGGCACAACCACAATGTTGGACCATCATGCATCTTACAGTGCTATTGAAGGCTCGCTGGACGCAATTACTGAGGCGGTTGACGAGGCTGGACTGCGCGCCGCTTTGTGTTATGAGGTGTCAGACCGGATCGGGCCAGAAAAAGCCAAAGCAGCGATTGAAGAGAATGTGCGCTTTATTAACCGGGTAAAGAAAGAGAAACCAGCTAATGGGCGTGTGTCTGCATTGTTTGGATTGCACGCAAGTCTTACGCTTTCGGAAGAAACGCTGGCAGCATGTCGCAAGGCAGTGACAGATGATACTGGCTTCCATGTGCATGTTGCTGAACATTTTTCCGACGAGTATGACAGTATTAAAAAGAGCGGTTTACGAGTTGTTGACCGATTCCAGAAACATGGTTTGCTTGGCCCACATTCTGTGCTCGCTCACGGTGTTTACCTAGATGCTAAAGAAGTCAACATTCTAGCGGAAACAGGAACGTGGCTTACCCATCAACCCCGCTCAAATATGAATAATGGCGTAGGAATTGGGGAAGTTGAATCGCAAATGCGGGCTGGCGTCAAGGTTTGTTTGGGCAATGATGGCATGGGCAATGCCATGTGGGAAGAGTGGAAGACCGCTTACTTTGTGCATAAATTAAAGTATCTTGATCCACGTCATATGTCTGGTACGGATGTGGTGCAAATGGCTGTTTATAACAACCAGAAATTGATTAACACGGTTTTCAGTGGCGACTCCATCGGTAAACTGGTTGAAGGTGCGGCTGCCGACTTTATCTTTGTGGATTATCATCCCTATACTCCGCTGAATGCAGGGAATTTGCCATGGCAAATCATATTTGGTTTCCACGAGAGCATGATTACCACGACGATTGTTGCCGGAAAGGTTCTGATGCGCGACCGGAAGCTGCTAACCTTAAACGAGGAAGAAATCACAAAATATGTGGCAGAAAAACTTGTTCCAGAGGCTTGGGACCGTTATCAGAAAAAATTTACATAGGAGATAGAGTATGGTTGAGAGCAACGGAATACGATCAATAGCAATTTTGGGCGGCACCGGAAAAGAAGGAAAAGGCCTAGCATATCGGTGGGCGAAGGCCGGCTATCGGGTGTTGATCGGCTCACGTAAAGAAGAAAAAGCAGAGGCTGCGGCTGAAGATTTGAAGGTTTTGTTATCAAATCCTGATGCTTCTGTTCAAGGGCTCGCAAATCCCTATGCGGCTGCAGCGGCAGATATTGTAGTTATCACCGTTCCATACAAGGCGCACAGGCCAACCTTGGAGTCGTTGAAGGATGTTTTACAAGGGAAAATCCTGGTGGATGTAACCGTTCCGCTCGTGCCGCCAAAAGTTACAAAAGTGCAAATGCCACCATCAGGGAGTGCCTGCCAAGAAGCGCAAGAGATTTTAGGCGAGGGCGTGAAGGTTGTTGCTGCATTCCAAAGCATATCATACGAAAATCTATTGGAAGATGGTGACGCCAACTGCGATATCCTGGTGACCGGAAATGGCAGGGCCTCCCGGGAAGTTGTGTTAACACTTGTTGCAGACGCCGGCTTGGTTGGATGGGATGCTGGTCCGATTGAGAATTCTGCCGTTGTTGAAGGAATGACTTCAATACTGATTGGGATCAACAAGAAGTATGGTGTGACTTCATCCGGCATTCGCATTACTGGTGTGCCGCGGCCAGAGTAAGAGGAAATTACTGCACACATGCAATTGGTATTAACGCCGTTGAAGGGAATCCCGCTTGTTATAAAAGGGGACGATCTGGCTGCGATGATCTTAAACTCCTTGCAGATGGATAATATTGAACTGCAAGATGGGGATGTGTTCGTATTAGCGCAGAAGATCGTGTCGAAA
>JAIOTF010000111.1 GCA_021107195.1 Anaerolineaceae bacterium
CGGTACGCTCATCGCCGTCGCCGTCGAGATCCAGAACTGCTGCTCCAATGTCGGTGCGTACGATGACGCCATCAGCTATGGCTGTTACCCACTCGTTGCTTGGCGTGCAGCCGCCGGAATCCGATGGAGGGGCGAAATCTAATGCGGCCCAGGGATCACCGCTGCCCCAACCGGTATGGGGGCCGCCGGTATACGTCCAGGGCTTGCCGGGAGCAAAGGGCAAAAGAAATTCTGGCTGCTGCAAAGAACCGGGGATCAATACTTGATCTTTCGTCCAGGGATCGTATTGAAAGAGAGAAATATACGTCTGGAGAAAACCCTGGGCATGAATAGCTTGCTGGTAAGCGTCGCTCGCCATGATTTGTGCATAGTAATAATGTAAAGCGGCGGAGGCAGCATTCTGCCAGGGGTCCATCACTTCCAGGCTGCCATCCGTTAATTCGAATGCGGTTATGTTGCCTGTGCGCCAGCCGTAGTATCCATTGTTAAGGGTATTGGCTGCCCAGATCATTTGCAGATATAACCCTCTTCGGCTGAGTTCTTCATGATCGAGGGGATAGGTTTCATTCGGGTTGGTGAATTTGGAGAGGGTAAGTGCTCCAGTCTGGTAATCGACCAGGGCCAGCAGGAGACGTGGGCTGATACTGTAGTTTTGGGCAATGTATTGCACAAGCTCGCCACCGCGTTTGTCTTCCCCGGCAACGTAAAAGGTATAGTCTTTTAGCCATCCAGGCTGGCTGTCTACAAATGCCACCGTATTGAAATCGCGGTCGAGTGGGCCGTACACAAAGAGTGAATCAGGAATGATCTGGTACGGGCTGCCCCAAAGCGCTTCATAATAGATGGGGATTTGCATGGGCAGTCCCGCTGGCAGGGTTGTGGCGTCAGCGGTGTTGATGGGAGTGGCTTCCCGAATTTGATCAATGGTGGTGTTGAACCTTGCTGCCAAAGCGGAGAGTATATCACCGGATTGAGCAGTATAGTCAATGAGTTCGCCCGGGGCATAGGATGGTCTGGTTGGCAGCGGGGTAGGCGCGACCTGGTCTGGCCCTGAAAGATAGAGATCCGAGGCCGCCTCGCCACTTTCTGCTTGTGGTTGAGATGTCGTTGGCAGGCTGCAACTGGAAAGCAGGAAGAGAGCGGCGATCAGCAGAAAGACGAGTTTTGAGGGGTGCATATATTCAGCAATAGATTGAAAGAAGCGATTCATACCATTATTTACACATATTATCATTTAGATCATCGCTGCGGATGATACAGGATTCAAAAGAGCCTACCTGGGAGGCGGTTACTACCTGATTTTCGCGAGTCAGGAAACCGGCATAAGGAACATCTCCGGCGTGTGCTTGCCAACCGGAGAGCACAAAGGGCAAGGGGCCGTCTGCAAGCACCCATGCGCCGTTGTATTGGCGAGCAAAAGGCACACGGGTGCCGTGTGAGACTCCTCCTTCGCAGGAAGGATGACCAATCTTATCATTTGTACTGAGCCAGGTGCCGACAGGTACGCGATCTTTGGTGGCGATATGCATATAAAGCAGTGCCCAGCCGGTTTGTTCGTATCCATCGCCATCCAGGTCTACCATGACGACGCCTTCATGTGAGCGGACCACCAAACCTGATGAGGCCGCTGTTACCCAGCGTGTGGATTCAACGCAGCCGTGGTCTTGAGAGGCAGGGGCAAAATCGAGTGCTGCGAGGGCACCATCGGGGCCCCAGGCTGAATGCGGCCCGCCGGTCATACTCCAGCGGATATTTGATTGGAAGGGCAGCTCCATCTCTGGTTGGATGAGGTGGGTTGGCAGCAGGGGTTCTACTGTCAGGGCGCGCGTCCAGGGATTTCCAAACATTTCCTCGTATAGTGCAGGCAGGCTGTCTGGATCGTAAAGGGCGCCTGTCCATTCCCTGTCATTGCACAGGTGGGACAGCATGTATTGAATGGCGACTGTGCCGGCATTCAATTCCGGGGCAATCCGAATGGATTTGTTGTTTGTGAATTCCAACTCGGTGATGAGACCCGCACGCCAACCGTAATACCCGATGGATAATTGTTGGACAGCCCAGCTTAACTGGCGGTAAAGACCTTTGAGATGAAAATCGTTCCAGCCCATTGGGTAATCTGTCTGTGCCAAGTTGGCGGGTTGGCCGCTCACCCAATGGCTTTGATATTCTAGAATGGCGAGCAGAAGGCGAGGATTGACTGAATTTTCTATCGCCACGGTTTCGATAATCTCAATGCCGTTATACCAGCCACTGACACGCCATTCCCGGTACTCGTTCAGATATCCACCGGCTTCTTTGACGTAGGTATCGACGTTAAAGTCGATTGCTGAAGGCGAGAAAACAATTTCACTATCCGGCAGCAGAATCTCTTTGGACGTAATTTCATCTTCGGTGAACCGTTGGGGGATGATCAGTAATTGATTTGGTGAAATCAGGGAGATCAATGGGATTTCATCAGGTGAAGTAATGACCTCAGGCCAGACATCAAAACGAGCTGAAAGCGCGGGCAGGGTGTCTCCGGCTTGCGCATAGTATAAGATTGGCGTTGAGTCGTCAACAACAGCCGCTGGCGTGCTGATTTCTATGGGGGAAGCTGTGGGCGATGCCACAATGGTGGTGACAGTGGGTGTAGGTGAGATCGGGGCAGGGTTTGTTGTTGCAGTGGCCTGGGAAACGGGTACCGAGAGGTTTGGCGATGCTTGCAGGGTAACGGTTGCTTCTGGCGGCTGGGTTGGATCCCAATAAATCGCTGTGGCTGTTTGACTCGCCGAGTATCCTGAGCTCAGTGAGCAGGCAAGCGTAAAGATCAGCAGACCGTTCAAGAGAACGATAACTGATAAGCGTTTAGCGGTGGATTTGATTCTCGGGTTTTCTTTCATCCCATGCTTCAACAATTTGATCATCTTTCTGTAATATACCGTTATAGACCACTCCGGTTCCTCGGGAAACCCAGCCATCCATGATGAATGGGTGTGAACCATCGGCGGCAATCCATTCCCCATTATACCTTCTCGCGATGTGAACGTGGGTACCACTGGAAATGCCGCCTTCACAGGAGGGATGTCCGATGCGACCCCCAGCTTTCACGTATGTGCCTTGTGCAACACGTCCACGATTTTCAATATGTCCATAGAACAGGCTCCAGCCGGTTTGGTAACTGTCATCAGTATCCAGGTTCTGGATAACGATGCCGTCGGCAGCGTAAACGACTTGTCCATCTGCTAATGCAACCACCCAGGCGTTACTCTGTACACAACCTTCGGCGTCACCAGGAGGGGCAAAATCAAGTGCAGCCCAGGCTGAACCTTCTCCCCAGCCACCATGGGGGCCTCCGGTAAATGACCAAATATCACCTTTTTCAAAGGGAAGCTGAAGTTCAGGCTGGGCGAGTTGTTTCGGGACAAGCGGCTCGATAGCAAGATCAAAAGGGAAACCGAAGAAATTTTGGTATGTTTGACAGAAACCATTCTTGCCGACAGCAAACCGCCAGTCATTTTCATCGAGCAGGAAACTGAATAAGTGTTGTACGCCAGCAGTGCCGGGATTGATGGTGTTATCGATTGGGATGACAACACTGTCAGTTGTGATCCACGCGGAAAAGCCGTTGATCTGCCAGAGGTAATATCCCAGATTAAGCTGGTTAGCTGCCCAGGCAAGCTGACGATACAGCCCTTCCCGCCAGGGATCGATAAAGAGCAAAGGGTAGGACAAGGATTGCGGATCGGGGTTGGCAGAGGTTAGCCAGTTGGTTTGGTATTCCAGCAAGGCCAGAAGCAGGCGAGGATTGACCGAGTATTCTGCGGCAATCCTGTTGACAATCCCGGCGCCTGTCATCATGCGTCCATCTACTTCTTCGGCATATTGACCAAGATACCCGTTGTTTTGCTGGATGAAGGCGGTCGTATCAAAGCAGGCACTGGCCGGTCCATTGATCAACTCTGAATCAGGAATGATCTTGAAGGCCAGGCCAGGCTGCGAGGGTTGTGGGGCAGGGATGGTGAGAATTTGGCCGATTTCCAGCACATCGGGATTGATCAGTGAATTTTCGGTAATCAGGCTGGAGAGCGGTATGCCATGCAGGTTGGCGATTACAGCCAGACTGTCTCCTTGCTGCACGGTGTAGTTTTCGGATTCAGTGCGCAGCGGAGGCAAATTGCGGGGGGAGTTGGGGGTGGGCTCTGTCAACGGGGCGCCAGGCTGGCGGGTGGGCGGTAAGCACCAATCCGGGTTTAGCGCATCAACTGGTTGGGTGGTGTTGGGGGAGGATTGGGGCTGCACGGCGAGGGAAGCAGGGTCAGTTGTTTCTGGCCGTTGACAGGAAGAGATCAACAATGCGACCAGCAATAGGAAGATGCCTGCCCTCATAAGTTGCTTTTTGCGGCCAGATGTTTGGCTCATCGGGTTGCCATGTCGAGGGGGAAACGTTTCCCGCCAATCAGATGCAGGTGCAGGTGAAAAACAGTTTGGCCGCCATTTGCGCCGGTGTTGAGCAACAGTCGATAGCCATTGTCGTGAACCCCCTGATCCTGGGCGATCTTGCGCGCCGCCAGCAGAAGGTGCCCAAGCAACTCCTGTTGATCTTCGGTGACATCGTTGAGAGATACAATATGTGCATTGGGGACGATCAGGATATGCACCGGGGCAATGGGAGCACGGTCCCAAAAAGCGGTGATGGTTTCATCGCGATAAACGATGCGCCCGGGTCTTTCCCCGGCTATGATTTGACAAAAAGGACAATCTTGATTCATTGTCTTTTCCAGGTTGCAAGGGATATGCCGCAGTGATTACTCTACCAGACCAGGAATTTCTCCGGTGATTGGTTTGCACACGATGTCATAGTATTCAAGTTCAGTTTCGCGGTTTTGTTCGGCGTAGGCCCGGGCTTCCTTGCCCATGATACGCACAGCGTCAATGTGGATATTGGCATCCTGATCCCAATAGCGGGGCAAAACAAGCAGCGGGTTATTCACCGGGCCTTCAGGAATGTAAGAAGGGCGCGCTGCGTCATAGTCATCTGCCAAGGGGATCCAATTGAACATCAGCGGACCGCGGGGGTTGACAGTGAAGCCAAGCTTGTAACCGAGTTCCTGCGCAATTTCCACTGCCTGGGGGGTGAATCCGCCGCCCGGCCAGATGTAGGCAATGGGTGTGCTGCCATAAACAGCCTGGATGGTACTGATGGACCCGGCAAGTTCGGAGCGTATATATTCTTCTGATGAGTTGGCTGTAATCGGGATATTGTGGATCACACCGTGAGATTGATGGTCTATCCAGCCCTCGTTTTGCAAGCGGACATTGCCATCAATCAGTTCTTGCGATGACTCTGTTGTGCTGATCCAACCATTTACGTATGTCCAGCCATAGTCGTCATAATAGGCTTTGAAAGTATTTTCAAAAGATTCTGCCGAATGACGGTCGTCGACTACGAGAATGACAGAACGTTCCGGGATTTTAGCATTGGTCGTGAGAAAATCAGACAATTGTTGAACTGATATGGATTCAAAGCCTTGGTCTTTGAGATTTCGTCCTATTGCCAATAATGTATCTCGGGAGATTTGCATTTTTGCTGGATCAGGGTTTTCGTCAACGATCCAGTGATACATGATGGGCATTACAACGGTGCCGGGGGAGGCATTGTTGGGGTCCCAGCGCATTTTTAAGTATGTGCAGGTGTCTTCGATATAGTTGTGAGGGGCATCCATTGGGTTGAGGTACTGCGATGTGAAGATGGCTGGCAGTGCGGGCGGTGTGCGGTTGGGGTCAGGAGTGGCGGTGTTGGTTGGAGCCGGGGTTGGCGGCTTGGGGGTTGATGTGGCAGTGGATGTTGGGCCGGTGATGGCGTAGGTGGCCGTCAGCAGGGCGTTCTCAAAGATGGCGGTTGCATCCAGGGAAGGCGATTCTTCTGCGACGGGGGTGCAGGCCGCTAAAGCGAACAGCAGTAAAGGCAGCAACACCAGTATGTTTCTGGGTGGGGTGGAATATTGGATCATTCGTTTTATCATCAATGCAAGTCTCACTGGTTGAATTTGATCACATATTGAAAAAAAGAATTCAGAATTTATAAGGAGCGCTTGTGTACTTCAACTGTTTAAATATGAACCAAGGTTACCAGATATCTGCACTTTTGAAAATAGTCATCTGGCAAAGGCTGTTCCAAAAGTGATTGGGACAATCTATTGGCGGTTATAATTATTGCTCTGACAAATAAAAAAGAAAACTGATGTTCCCACGCCTTCAAGAATTTTAAAATTGGGGAGTCTCCATGATTGACACCAATAAATTTAAAACATTTTTCAAAGATGCCGATCATAAAATTCTGCTTCTGGCTTTTTGTATCTATCTTCCATTTATTTTTTTAGGCTATGGCAGTGATTACGATTCATATAATGTCATCTGGGCAGGCGAGAATTTTGTAGAAACGCTTGACTATGTTCCCTCCCGTGTACCTGGTTTCTTTGTCTATGAATTCATCACCTTCTTTATTAACCGGGTCGGTGGCAGCATCCTGACCAACCTTGCCAGCGTAGGAATGTCGTTGCTCATCCTGAAAAATTTTATGCAGTTTTGCAAAATGAACCACGTGCCGCACTACCGGCTCCTGGCGCTGATCCTCATGATGCACCCGTATTATCTGGTCAATTCCACCTGCACGATGGATTACCTTTTTTCTTTTGGCTTTGCATTTTTGGGATTGATGAAATTTAACGATCACAAATATTTCGCTGCGGGAGTGTTGATGGCGTTGGGGATTGGCTCTCGCCTGACAACTGGCCTTGTCGTCGGCACCTTCTTCTTGTGGGTATTTATTAGTCAAAAAGAAAATCGTGGAAAAATCATCCTGAGCGGGTTGATCACTGCATGTTTAACAGTTCTGTTTTACGTGCCATCATTGGACTTTGCAGAATGGAATTTCGCTTATTTTAGCCCTTCGGTCGGTACAGAAGTGTATTGGACACCGATATTACGCATTGGGCGCTTTTTATACAAAACCATTTATTTCTGGAGCCCGCCGGTTATTTTTGTCCTGGCTTGGGGCGTTGTCCGGCTTATCGCCCGGCGCAGAGAGTGGCCACAAACTTCTTATAAACACCTGCCTTATGCCAGCGCAGCATTAATCCTTGTCATCCAGTCCTTCTATATATATATTCCTACCGAGCCAGCATATATGATCCCCACCATTCCTTTCTGGCTTATTCTGATGGGTATTGCTTTTGCAGATAAGAAAAAAATGCTTACCATCCTGCTTGTCCTGGTAGTGTTGTCCAATTTTGTCAGTATAAATGTAGCTCGCCCTGATAAAGTCAATCAGGCAACCGACGCTCAGTACGGCCTTTGGGTTGAACCAGGGCATCTGGTGAAGGATGTTAAAAAGCGTATCGAATATATTAACTGCGGGTACCAGCCTTGCAGCCTGCTGGAAACATCTGAAGAAACGCTGGTTGAGTAAGATTTGATAGACAGGAAATGGAACAGATCACACATTGCTGTATGAGAAGCCCCATTATCAGCATTAGGCGATTGCAAGAAAAGAGTGGCGGGAGGAAACCCCGCCACTCCGGTATTTAAATAAGAATTGAGGTACGTTTAATCAGGCATCATCTCCACGAATGAAGGCTTCGGTCTTTTCATGGGCGATATCGTCTTTGTATTGCTCTGGCGGCGATTTCATAAAGTATGAAGAGGGAGCGAGCAACGGGCCGCTGATGCCGCGATCCAGGGCAAGTTTCGCGCAGCGCACAGCGTCGATGACGACACCGGCTGAGTTGGGGGAGTCCCAGACTTCCAGCTTGATTTCTGCGTTGAGGGGCACATCGCCGAAGGTTGTGCCTTCCATGCGGATGTAGCACCATTTGCGGTCGGTCAGCCACGGCACATGGTCACTGGGGCCGACATGGATATGTTCGGCGCCCAGATCGTATGGCAGCATACTGGTGACGGCTTGCGTTTTGGAAATCTTTTTTGATTCAAGGCGGTCGCGTTCAAGCATGTTGAGGAAGTCGGTGTTGCCGCCGAAGTTCAACTGGTAGGTGTTGTCCAGCCGTACGCCACGGTCGACGAACATGCTGGTAAGAACACGATGGGTGATGGTTGCGCCAACCTGGCTTTTAATATCATCGCCGATGATGGGCAAACCGCGCTCGATAAAGCGCCCTGACCAGTATTCTGAGCTGGAAATGAAGACTGGCATAGCATTCACCATCCCGCAACCTGCTTCAAGTATCTGTTCGGCGTACCACTTTGTTGCCATTTCCGATCCGACGGGCAGGTAATTGACTACAACATCAGTCTTGGTTTTTTTGAGAATGCCAACGATATCAGCGGTTGGGCCGGGAGCTTTCTCGAGAATCTCAGACAGGTATTTTCCCAGCCCGTCGTGGGTCATGCCGCGTGATACGGGAACGTCCAAATTCGGAACATCAGAGAACTTGACGGTGTTATTGGGGTAACTGAAAATCGCTTCTGACAGGTCTTTTCCCACCTTGGTATTCACGACATCAAAGGCCGCAGTAAATTCGATGTCCCGGATATGGTATCCGCCCAGGTTGACATGCATTAATCCCGGTACACGATCGGTGTTTTTGGCATTTTGGTAATACTGCACACCTTGTACCAGAGCAGAAGCGCAATTTCCAACGCCGATAATAGCAACTCTTACTTTATGATCACTGCTCATTCTGTATTATCTCCTTCAAAGAAATTTGGTTATATCAGCAAAATATTGAAACATACATCCAATCCCTCTTGCTGTTTTAAAAATGATATTCATCAAACTTAATTTACCTTTACTATTATACTCAAAACAAGGGGCTTAATCAGGATTGGTTTGCACAGTTTGAAAAATTACAGACAATACAGAGTTGACAAACCAATTCTTTAACATTATATTACTTTTAATCCATTTGTTATAAATCTTTTGATAATAAAATTTTCTAGAAGATTAAAAGACAGTTATCAAATTAATCAAGGGGTTGAAAAAATGAATCATCTATCTGGGGCGGGGATTGATTTGGATGATGTCGGCGCAATGGGCCGTCAGCGAATCATGGTGGTTGAGGATGAAGGCGATACAGTATATCTCTTGAAGAATATCCTCCGGATGGCAG
Organism: Anaerolineaceae bacterium; assembly: GCA_021107195.1. Lineage (GTDB taxonomy): Bacteria > Chloroflexota > Anaerolineae > Anaerolineales > Anaerolineaceae > SMBSF63. Next base: position 9,105 of record JAIOTF010000111.1, read on the forward strand.
GCTTCAATGTGATGAGTGCTTCTGGTGGTGAAGAGGCGCTGCAAAAAATTGGCCTCCATGAGCCTGACCTGATCTTGCTGGATTTGATGATGCCGGATATGGACGGTTGGGAAACCTTTGAATATATCCGCAAGATGACTGAAACGCCGGTGATCTTTATTTCTGCATTGAGCTCGAAAGAACATATTATCAAGGGGCTGCGCACTGGTGTGGATGATTACATCACCAAGCCTTTCCACAATGAAGAGCTCGTAGAACGCGTCAGGGCGGTGCTTCGTCGTGCTGGACGGACGAAAGAAATCAACCGATTTGTGTTTCCCGCGATCGAGATGGTCGTGAATATAAAAGGCCAGCAAGTACAACTGGCAGATGAGCATATTCATCTGACTGCCAAAGAATTTGCGGTTCTGGCTGTATTGGCCAAACACGCACCGCAAGTTGTGAATTATCAAACAATTTCCGAATCAGTGTGGGGGGCAGATTCAACTGAGGCGCGTAAACGGGCAAAGTATCTGGTTTATCTGTTGCGCCGCAAGTTCAATGAGATCATACCTGATGCTGAATTGATCCAGAATGTGGATCGGCTGGGCTATCGTTTGAACACGAACGATTAATCAGTTATAACGCAGCACAGTTATTTATAAATCATGCGAAGATTGAAACCGGATGAAGAAAAGGTGATATTTTTCTTGTCGTGGAAGTTGTGAAAATTCCGGCGCCGGCACCTGGAAAATGAGGTAAAAAATCATTGCGTGGTATAATTTGAGTGCTTCATAAAAATCCCATTTGTTTGATGTTTGAGGAGAATTTCATATGTCTGGTCATTCTAAGTGGTCAACGATTAAGCGAAAAAAGGGCGCAGCAGATGCAAAACGCGGTCAAGTTTTTACTCGTTTAGCTCGTGAAATTGCAATGGCAGCACGTGAAGGCGGTGGTGATCCGGGTATGAATGTTCGCTTGCGATTGGCGATTGATAAGGCCAAGAGCAGCAATATGCCTAAAGACAGTATTGAGAGGGCCATTTCGCGCGGCACCGGAGAAAGCAAAGATGGCGAAACCTTTGAACAGATCACTTACGAATGTTATGCACAGCACGGCGTGGCGCTGATGATTGAAACGGTCACTGAAAATCGTAATCGTACTGTTGCTGAATTGCGGCATGTTTTAACTCGTGCAGGTGGTGGTTTGGGTGAAACCGGATCGGTTGCCTGGCAATTCTCACGCGAGGCTTATTTCAGTTTTGAAGCTCCTGGAAAGACTTTTGACGATATCTTTGAGCTTGCAGTTGAAAACGGCGGAGATGATGTGGAAGAAGAAGAAGGCGTTTTCGACATTTCCGCTCCGGTTGAGTCTTTCAAGATGATGAGCGATGCTCTTTTGAGTGCCGGCATCATCCCGGAAGAAGCTGAAATACGTATGGTGCCTCAGCAGGAGATTGAGTTGGACGTAGATGCTACCTTGCAGGTGATGCGGACGATCGAATCTCTGGAAGATCTGGATGACGTGCATAATGTTTTCTCAAATCTGCGCATTTCTGAAGAGGCTATGGCAACATTGGAATCTGAATAGAAGCACATGTTAATTCTCGGCATTGATCCAGGTACTGCCATCACGGGCTACGGACTTGTGGAAGAGAATGAGCGGGGGGAACTGCGAAACGTAGCACATGGTGTGATTGAAACGCCGGCCGGCTTGCCGATGGCAGAACGTTTGCAGATGCTTTATCAAGAACTTACTGATCTTTTACTTCTTTACCGTCCGGGGAGCGGGGCGGTGGAGAAGCTTTTTTTTCGCAGAAATGTCACCACAGCCATTTCAGTGGGGCAGGCGCGGGGTGTCATTTTGCTGGCGATGGTCCAAAATGGGGTCAAGATGAAGGAATATACCCCCATGCAGATCAAGCAAGCAGTTACGGGTTGGGGTGGTGCAGCGAAAGGGCAAGTCCAGGAGATGGTGCGTGCCTTGCTGGATCTGGATGAAATCCCAAAACCTGATGATGCGGCGGATGCGCTTGCTGTAGCGATTTGCCATATCCATAGCCGGGCTTATAATCAACTCCTGGATTCCTGAGAAAAAATGATGATCACCAGTCGAGCGAATTTAAAGGTCAAACAATTCCGTAAATTGCGCGATCGCAAGGAGCGCCAAAAGACAGGGCTTTTTACGATTGAGGGTTTGCGCATTGTGGCCGAAGCGGTTGAGCAAGGGGCGAAAATCGAATTGCTTTTTGTTGCACCGGAATTTCTGGTGAGTGAATTTGGCCAGCAACTGGTAGAAACTGTACAATCGAGCGGGGTTGACGTGATTGAGGTCAGCGGGGATGTTTTTCATGGACTCTCGCTCAAGGATGGCCCAAAAGGTCTGGCGGCAGTGGTTCGACAGCGCTGGTCTTCTCTTGCTGAGGCGCGCTTATCGCCTGGTATTAATTGGACGGTGCTGGAGTCGATCCAGAACCCCGGCAATCTGGGCACGATCATGCGCACCCAGGACGCGGTTGGCGCGGAAGGGTTGATATTACTGGATCAATCAACGGATCCATATGATCCAGCGGCAATGCGCGGCAGTATGGGGGCAATCTTCACCCAGCAACTGGTGAAAACAAGCTTTGCAGAATTTGCGGACTGGAAACGCCAGCAAGGTTATCCTTTGATCGGCACCTCAGACGCTGCCGAAGTGGATTACCAGGCGGTTACATACCCGGACCCTGTGTTGCTGATGATGGGAAGCGAACGCCAGGGATTGAAGGGGCAGCATGTGGCTTTGTGTGACGAAATGGTCAGTATCCCTATGGTGGGGAAAAATGACTCGCTCAACCTGGCGGTGGCAACCGGGCTAATGCTGTATGAAATATTTAACCAACGGCGGCATAACAAAGCGAATTTGATAAATACTCTGTAAGGACAAATACCATGATCGCAAATATTCAAGGTGAAGTGGTTGCAGTAAAAAAGGATCAAATAATCTTACAGGTGGGCGGGTTCGGCGTACGCGTCTTTGTGCCGGTCAGAGTCTGTGATTCTATCCATATCGGCGAGCCGGTATTTTTGCATACTTATCTTGTCGTTCGGGAAGATTCCTGGACCCTGTATGGATTTGACCGTGAGAGTGAACGTGAATTCTTTGAATTGCTGTTGGGGGTGAACGGCGTTGGCCCGCGTACTGCACTGGGAACGTTATCCGTGCTAACGGTAGATGCAATCCGGCGGGCAGTGGTCAGTGAGCAGCCAGAGGTACTCACGCACGTACCTGGGATTGGAATGAAATCGGCCCAGCGCATCCTGCTTCATTTGCAAGGCCGGGTTGGCGATGTAGAGCCTCTTGAAGGATATGCCGTCACTGATGTGGACACTGAGGTGATTGAAGCTTTGACCAGTCTTGGTTATAGCGTTGTGGAGGCGCAATCCGCCTTGCAGGCTATTCCGAAGGATGCACCCCAGGAAGTCGAAGAAAAATTGCGCCTCGCATTACAATATTTCTCGTAGTTATCAAACCATTATTGAAGCAAAGCTCCATTGCCAGAAGTCGCGTTCGTTCGATTGGAGGCAAAGATGCAAAAAGAACTGTATCGAGAATGCCGGTTGTGTCCACGTTCTTGCGGCGTGAACCGCCTGGCGGGGGAAAAAGGTGTTTGTGGTGAAACCGCCGAGTGCCGGCTGGCATCCAGTTTTCCTCATTTTGGAGAAGAACCGTTCTTTAGCGGCCATCAGGGTTCGGGAGCAATTTTTTTCAACGGCTGCGCCAGCCGGTGTTTTTTTTGCCAAAACGCCGATATTTCCCTTGATCACCATGGCAAAGTGGTTTCAGAAAATGACCTTTACCGCATGGCAAAATATCTGATTAAGAAAAAGGTGCACAATTTGAATTTGGTCACCCCGGACCATTTTTGGCCGCATGTGGAGGCATTATGTGAACGTTTGCGTAATGAAGGGGAGGAAATCCCTTTGCTCTACAATTGTTCTGGATATTCCAGGCCGGAAATGATTCGGGCTGCCGCCAAATGGATTGATATCTTCATGCCTGATTTTAAATATGCTGATCCGATTCTGGCACAGCAATGTATGGGAGATGCCAATTATCCTGATTTGGCGATGGCTTCAATACAGGAGATGGTAGCCGCACGCGGTTTCCTTCGCCCGTGGGATCCTGAGGGTTTGGAAACTGCACAGAAAGGCGTTCTGGTACGGCACCTGGTGCTGCCCGGGCAGGTGGAAAACAGCCTGAGCGTGCTCCAAATGTTGTTCGAAGCTTTTGGCCCTTCAATACCTATCTCTTTGATGAGCCAGTTTCGCCCTACCTGGCGCTGCCGGGAGCGGAAAATGCTTGATCGGCGGGTTACCCGGGAAGAGTATCAGCAGGTGCTGGATGCTGTGAAAAAAAAGGGTTTTACACATATTTATGCTCAACCCTTACCGCGTATCATGTTTTAGCAGCGGGGTTTTAATCCTTAAAGTAGAACAGGCTCACCCTTTATCAGGATGAGCCTGTTTTTATTTAATATTTTTCGGGGTTTTTAAGCAGCAGCGATATCTTTGGACGCGTTGATGAAAGCCTGTTCTTCTGCTTCGGCCACGCGAACGCCTTCTTTTTCATCAACCGAGGCCAAAACAAAAGCGCCAGAAATGAAGAAGATGATCAGGGAGACGATGCTCAAGCGGCTGCCGCCCATCATTTTGCTGACCAGACCAAACACCAGCGGCCCAGCGGTGCCAGCGATCTTTTCGCTGACCGAGAAAAAGCCATAGAACTCTGCGGATTTACTCTTTGGCATCATCCGCCCGCACAATGACCGGCTGAGGGCCTGGCTGCCACCCTGCACAGTGGCTACGGCAAAGCCCAGTGCCCAGAATTGCCATTCCTGGTACAGGAAATACCCCATGATGGCGATCAGGGAATAGATGGCCAGGCTGAACAATATGGCGCGTTTGGTTCCCAGTTTTTTTGCAAGCCAGCCGAAGAGGAAAGCAAAAGGGAATGCAACAAACTGGACCATTAACAATGTACCGATGGTGGTTGTGCTGCTGAAACCTAATTCGGTGCCGTAGATGACGGCCATGTAAATAATGGTTCCAATACCATTATTGTAAAGCCAGAATGCGATGATGAATTTGAGCAACTGGCGATATTTTTTGATTTCGCTAAAGGTGGTGCGCAGGCGAGAGAAGCTGGCCTGGAAAGGATTGAATTCTTCTTCACCGGCTTTGACACGGCGCGGGGGTTCCGGAACATTGCGCCAGAGGGGGATGGTGAAAACGAACCACCAGATAGCTACTGACACAAATGATAAACGCGACATCAAGGCGGTCAGGTGATCTGGCGAGAGCATGATCATCGCCAGGTTAATAGCGAGCAATAAACCGCCGCCGAGATAGCCAATGGCGTACCCTTTGGAGGATACCTGGTCGATTTCATCAGGGCGGGCAATATGCGGCAGGAGCGAGTCGTAAAAAACGATTCCACCGGAGAAGCCAATGCTGGCGATGATATAGAAGATGGAAGCTTTCATCCAGTCGCCGGACTGTACGAGATAGAGCAGGGCTGTTCCAGTGACACCTATACAAACAAAAATGGTCAAATAGCGTTTTTTGGCACCGCTAAAGTCAGCCATTGCCCCGAGAATGGGGGAGAGGATTGCAACGATGATCAAAGCGATCGTGGTGGTAAAAGCCCAGTTGGCAGTAGCGTCCGCCGGGGTAAGATTGGCACTTGCCACAGAGGAATAGTATACGGGCAGCACTGCTGCCATGATGGTGGTAGCAAAGGCTGAGTTGGCCCAGTCATACATTACCCAACTGTTGATCCGTTTTTTGTGTAGTTTTTCGTTTTTGGTATCGGTGATTGTATTTTCTGCCATATTGAATTCCTCCAAAGATAAGTGCGGTTAATGGATTGAATGTGGACAAGAACATTGCAACCATTATACAGTGAAGATTGGCATCTTGCCGGATGGATTTGTAAACGGAATTTTAAGGAAAGAAAATAATTAGTTGGACGGATGTTCTGGTATAATTGCAAGTTGCACGTTCGTGCATCGCTACATGACTTAATCATTTCAGACTGAAGTTGAGAGGTCTGGTCAGGATACGTCGTATGAGTAAAAATGTGATTCGAGTGATGGGGGCCAGGCAGCATAATTTAAAGAATATCAATGTTGACATTCCCCGCGATCAATTGGTGGTTATTACTGGTTTATCCGGTTCCGGAAAATCTTCACTTGCCTTTGATACGATCTTTGCCGAAGGCCAACGCAGGTACGTTGAATCGCTTTCGGCGTATGCGCGCCAGTTCCTGGGACAGATGGAAAAACCCGATGTGGATTCAATAGAGGGACTATCCCCGGCAGTTTCGATCGACCAGAAAGCCACTTCCCGCAATCCCCGATCTACGGTTGGAACGGTAACAGAGGTCTATGATTATTTCCGTTTGCTATTTGCGCGGGTAGGCATTCCCCATTGTCCTGTCTGCGGGCGGGAAGTTACTCGTCAGTCGGCACAGGAGATCGTCGACAGGATCGAAAGTCTGCCTCAGGGACGGCGGTTGATGATCCTGGCGCCAGTGGTGCGCAGCCGGAAGGGGACGTATCAGGCGGTATTTGACGAAATCCGCAAGGCGGGTTTCCTGCGGGTGAGAGCGGATGGCATCATGTATAGTCTGGATGAAGAGATCACGCTGGATCGCTATAAAAATCACACCATCGAGGCTGTGGTGGACCGCCTGGTTCGGCAGGCGCCAGAGAATGAAGAAGACCTTCTGGCTCAGCGTTCCCGGCTGACCGACTCAGTAGAAACCGCATTGAAGGTTGGCGAAGGATATCTGACGGTGTTGGATGTGACAGAAGACCCGCCCGTAGAAATGTTTTATTCCGAGCATCTGGCTTGCCCGGAGCACGGTGTCAGCTTGCCGGAGATTGAACCTCGCAGCTTTTCTTTCAATACGCCGCATGGGGCTTGCCCGGACTGTCAGGGATTGGGCAGTAAGCTCGAGGTTGACCCGGAATTATTGATTCCCAAAGCGAGCCGGTCGCTGAATAGCGGGGCGATCACCGCTATGGAATGGAACAGCACCCGTAATCGTGACGAAGGTGGATATTACTGGCAGATGCTCACTGCAGTTTGCCGTGAATATGAAATCGATATGGACGCTCCGGTTAATTCTTTACCCCCAGATAAGTTAAAGCTGGTGTTGTACGGCACGCAAGGTAAGGAGATCACTGTCTATTTCAAGAGTCAGAATGACCGGCGTTCCACCGTGAAGATGGCTTTTGAAGGCGTGGTTAGAAATCTGGAACGCCGTTTTCGTGAAACCTCTTCGGATTATGTGCGCTCGAGAATTCAGGAATTCATGAGTAACAAACCTTGTCCAACCTGTAATGGTATGCGCTTGCGGCCCGAAGCGATGGCGGTGACGGTTGATGATAAAAATATCATTGAGGTGACCGATTGGCCTGTGGCGCGCACTTTGGACTGGGTACGAAGGTTATATGGAGAAGATTCACCACTCAGTCAGCGCGATCTGGTGATTGCCGAGCGGGTGTTCAAAGAAATTGATTCCCGGCTTGGCTTTTTGGTTAATGTTGGCCTGGATTATTTGACGTTACGGCGGCCAGCCGCAACGCTTTCTGGCGGTGAGGCACAGCGTATCCGTCTGGCGACGCAGATCGGCTCGCGCTTGATGGGCGTGTTGTATGTGCTGGATGAACCTTCAATTGGTTTACATCCGCGTGATAATGCACGGCTCCTGGAAACCCTGAGGGGTTTGCGCGATCTGGGAAATTCGGTATTGGTTGTTGAGCATGATGAAGAAACCATACGCGCGGCTGACTGGATCGTGGATCTGGGGCCGGGTGCCGGGGAACATGGGGGTGAAGTTGTGGCAGAAGGCGTGCTGGAGAAGATTCTGGACACCCCGGAATCATTGACCGGGGCGTATCTGGCGCGCCGGCTGCAAGTACCTTTCCCTGAAAAGCGCAGGAACGGTAATAATAAAATATTGCGTGTAGTCGGTGCGCGGGCAAACAATCTCAAGAATATTACAGTGGATATTCCGCTTGGAAAGCTGGTGTGCATTACCGGTGTTTCCGGCTCAGGAAAATCCACCTTGATGGTGGATGTGCTATATCGCGCACTTGCGAAAACATTGAATAGGGCCAGAACCTCACCCGGTGAGCACGATCGTATTGAAGGTTTGGAATATGTGGACAAGGTTATCAATATTGACCAATCGCCGATTGGTCGAACGCCGCGTTCTAATCCGGGCACTTATACCGGCGTGTTTGACGAGATTCGGAAGCTGTTCACAGAACTTCCCGAAAGCAAGATACGCGGCTATAAACCCGGGCGTTTTTCATTCAATGTGCGCGGCGGACGTTGTGAAGCCTGTCAGGGACAGGGGCAACTGCGGATCGAAATGCAGTTCTTGCCTGATGTGTATGTGCCGTGTGATGTGTGTCATGGTGCGCGTTTCAATCGCGAGACCTTACAGATGCGTTTCAAAGAGATGAATATTGCCCAGGTGCTTGATATGACGGTGGAAACAGGACTTGCGTTTTTTGAAGCCTTTCCACGGATCGTGTCCAAGTTAAAAACCTTGAATGATGTTGGTTTAGGGTATGTGCGTATAGGACAACCAGCCCCCACACTTTCCGGTGGTGAAGCGCAGCGGGTTAAGTTGGGGAAAGAATTATCCCGCCGGGCTACTGGAAAGACATTATATGTGCTTGATGAGCCTTCGGTCGGTTTGCATGCGGCCGATGTACATAAGTTGATTGAAGTGCTGCAACGGCTTGTAGATGCAGGCAATTCTGTAGTGATCATTGAGCATAATTTGGACATTGTGAAAGTGGCTGACCATCTTATTGATCTGGGCCCCGACGGCGGCGACGCCGGCGGCGAGGTCCTGGCGACGGGGACTCCGGAAGATATCTGTCAAAATCCGCGATCTTACACCGGACAATATCTGCGGCAATATCTGGCGGAGAACCATGACGAGAGCGCTTGTTCGTGAATTCGGAAAATCAAATGAAACGAGTGCCGCGTTTGGCAAAAATCCATGAAGAATAGCAGTTTTGCCAATTTTCATATAATCAGGTAGAATTAAATTCAATGATTGCCCTCAAGATTTTGAAAAAAGCACATTTTGGCGGTGTACGCCAGTGTGCGGGCGAATGAGTGGCTGCATTGAAAGGATTACAACAGGTAAGCTTATGGCTAAAAACGATCCACAAGATGTGATCAATAGTTTCAAGAAGCGGCAGAAGTTCATGCCTTTCTTGATTTGGGGATTGGTGGCAGTGCTGGTTGTGGCCGGTGCGATCTTTTTGATCGTATCGCTCACAGGCGATTCCGGCGGTTTGAATATCTCATTGTTTGCAACGGATACGCCGACACCTACCAGTACTTTTACGGCGTCACCGGTACCCCCTACGGCGACGTTCACCTTGACCCCGACCGTTACGATGACACCCGAACCAACTTTGACGCCTACGCCGTCGGGACCTTTTGAATACACTGTGCAGGAAAATGATAATTGTTGGGGCATTGCCCAGGAATTTGAAGTGGATATCAACGTGTTGCTGGCCTTGAATAATTTTGGCGGCACATGCCCGATTAACCCGGGAGATACGATTTTGATCCCAACCCAGGATCAGGAACTGCCGACAGAAACGCCATTGCCCACAGATTTTGTCCCCGGGACAAAGATCGAGTATTCGGTCAAGGTTGGCGATTCACTGGATATCATTGCTTCCAAGTTCAATACCACCGTGGAATCAATTATTGAGGAGAATAAACTGGAAGACGCCAATACAATCTTCGCTGGTCAGATATTGGTGATCAAGGCATATATTGTCACACCCACCATCACGGTGCAGGCGACAAGCACTTCAGCCGCTACTGCTGAACCAAGTGCAACGCCTTCCGAATAAGTCAATACACACTTTTGTAGTATAAAGCTCCCGGTGAAATTCATCAGGAGCTTTTCTTATTATTCGTATTCGCGGTTTTCAGGGAAGGCCGGATTTTTGAGGATTTGAGTCTGAATTATGCAGCGCTTGCTGGATTTCGTTAAGAACTGCGGGCAAGGTTTCTGATCCGAGTGCGTTTTGCAAGGCAGTTTGAGCTTGCGGGGCAGAAAAACATCCGAGTGCCCAAGCAGCGTGGGCGCGCACCAATGGTTCGGGATCCTGGAGCAGGCAGGCGATAAGTGCAGGAATAGAATTGTCTTGAGCCAGATTTCCCAGGGAAACCGCCACGTTGCGCAAGTAGCCGCGGCGCTTGGCGCGTGCCACCGGGGTATGACGAAAGCGGTCCCGGAAGGCTGGATCGTCAAGTTGGAGTTCACTGGTCAGTTTCGTCGTTTGAATATCTTCGAGCGGGGGGAAGAGCGTTTGCTCAGATGGGATGGCTGGCTTCCGGTTCCACGGGCAGACCGTCTGGCAAACATCACAGCCAAAGATGTGGCTGCCAAGTTGGGAGCGCAATTCGGCGGGGATTTCATCTTTGTTCTCGATGGTCAGGTAAGAAAGACAGCGGGAGGCATCTATTGTGCGATTCGGCTGGATGCAGCCGGTTGGGCAGGCGTCGATACAGCGGTGGCAGGAACCGCAGCGATCCGCTGCGAAGGGCGAGTCAGGTTCCAGCGCCAGGTCAGTGAAGAGTTCCGCCAAAACAAAATACGAACCCAGCGTTGGATGAACAAGACAGGTGTTTTTACCAATCCAGCCTAAACCAGCACGCTGGGCCAATTCTTTTTCCAGAATGGGGGCAGTGTCGGTGAACCCCCGCCAGTTCACATCACGGCCGGCATGGCGAGCGATCCAATCGGCGAGTGCCTCCAGCCGCGGGGGAAGGACGTTGTGATAATCTGTGGAACGGGCATAGGCGGCGATTTGACCCATTTCTGCGGATATATCCTCGTTCGGTGCAGGATAGGGCGCCGCCAGCACAATAATGCTTTGGCAGCCAGGAAGAAGTTTTTGTGGGTCTGCTCGAAATGAAATAGCGCGTGGAGAAGCCATGTAGGTCATGTCAGCATGATGGCCGGCATTGATCCATGCAGCGTACTGATCAAGATGCGAGGGTGATTCAGTACCGGTGATCCCGCATAGCCAAAAGCCGAGGCACTTCGCCTCGGCTTTTAAGTCTTCTTTTGCAATCATTTTTATATCCTGGCTTGAGCCTGGATGGGTGCTGTTATTTTACTGTGAAGATGAAGGAGGTCGAGAAGAAGCTAACTCCGTCATCATTGACGATCCACAGGGTGTTGACGTAGTTGCCGGGGGTGCTGGGGGCTACTGTATCCACTAATGCAGTGAAGGTGTCGCCGACATTCAATGCACTCAGGAAGAAGGGGCCAAATTCTGTGCCATCAAATCGTTTGATTTTATAGTAGAACTGGGTGTTCCACTGGCGATGACCGGTGTTTTCGATGGTCCAGCTGGTGTCAAAGTCATAACCAGGGGAAAAAACCGAATAGCTGGCAGGGCTTTGGGTGCTGACACGGGCTACGTCGGTGTAATATGTAGGGGTGATGGTGGGCAGGGCCACGCCGCCACTGCTGGCTGGTTTTTTGGTAGCTGTAGGGAGAACCGGGATCAAAACCTGTGCGGTTTGCTGCTGGGCAGGGTCGACGGTGGCTGTGATCACCCAGGGGGTTTGTGTGGGTTGTTCGATAATAGCCGCTGCGGGTTGTTCCGGCGCCTGCTGCGTGATCTCAGCGATCACCGTGCTGGCAATCTCGGCCTTCAAGGCTGCAATATCAAGAGTCGGTTGGGCCTCATCAGTATCTGCTGCAGCACCAGGCGTGCAGCCTGCAAGTACAGTTAATGCCAGCAAGATCACCAAACCCAAAGTGATATTTTTCGTCTTAATCATTGTCATATTCCTCCAGAAAATGTCCAGGGTCAATGTCTGACCCGCTCTTGCCGCAGGTGGCAAGTTGGAGCAAAACGATTCTACCACAGGAAGATTTGGCTTCATGGTACAGGAGAAGATGAAGGAAGTTCGTAGATGATGACCTGTTCGTTCCGAAAAACCGGTTCTGCGTTGACAAACAGGGGGATACCTTCCAGTGGTTGATGTCGCTGGGTATAGATGTAATTGGTATGGCGTTCTGCAAGAAAATCCTGCAAGTCAGCCTTTTGCTGGTTTGTGTAGGGGTAAACTGCTTGCCGGTTGGTCAGCGCCGTGATCCAGCCACCGCCATTGGCAGGGCTCATACTGCTTCCCCATTGAAAGCTGTCGATGAAAAAAACAGCATTTTGGGGAGTTTGTTCTTTGATCCAGGCCATTGCTTCCTGATCGTGCGCTGTGAAGAGAATGGTTACAGGGTTGATGATGCCGCTGATGCTGACAAACCCGGTCAGAAGTAGACATGCGAGGCCTGCTGTGAGCGGCCAGGCGAGGAATTTGCTGTGAGGGAGGAAACTCTTCAGCGACTGAAATGCTCCAGACAGAGCGGAAGCTGCCAGCCAGGAGAGAGGCAGTGAAAGGGCAATGATGTAATTCATCAGGCTGGAAACAGCTGTGCCGAGGAGAAGTAATTGGAAAACATCCAATGAATACAGGATGAGGAGCCAACCAAAAACAATTATCGTGATTTTGCGGTGAGGTTTCCAGATCAGGGCAGCCAGTAAACCGGCGAGGGCCAATCCCCAGACCAGCCAGCCGCCGCCCTGGGTCGTCAGGTTGAGCGTGTAGCGCAGGTCTATTGCCTGGTCGGCAGATTGATTGGATGAGAGTGCTGCCTGCCAGAGGCCGCGCTGCATAAGGGAGATGATCTTCAGCATCAGAATGGCGGCTGCCGGCAGGGCCAAACCACACAGACGCAGCATAATCAGGCGCAGTGATGAATTGTTGTTTGGCCAGATGCGCCAGACGAGCAGGATTGTCAGAATGAAGGCCGCCCAATGCACGGCTGTGCCGTAATGAGACAGAACAAGCGCGGCGGCCAGCAGAGCAGGCGGCATTGCCAGAAGCACTTCCCGGGAAAGGTTCTGATAAGGGGTATCCAACCAATCCAATGCGGCGCTCAGCGCCGGGTGCAGCAGGGTGAGACCAAGCAGGAATGGGAAGCGGCTCCATGTGGCGAGATAGGCCGGAAAAGGTGTAAAAAAGCCATACAGGATGATGGCGAGGAGGGCAAACCCTCGCTGCGGGAGGAGGCGCCGGGTTAAGGGATATGCGGCGGGAACAGCGATTGCGCTCAGCCAGAAACCGGTTTGAAATGCTGCGGCAGGCAGATCCAGTCCGTGGATCAAATGCCAGAGATAAGCAAGCAGATGATAACCATAGGGGTAGTTGATGTGCAGGGGCAGGATTTCATCTTTGGCCAGGAGCGACAGTTTGGAGAAATGATTGAAGCCATCCACCCAAAGGGGGACGGGTTCAAGACCAGCCGTTTGGACGGCCCGGCTGGCGAAGGAAAAGAGGAGCAGGAAGAGGACGCCGGCATCCTCCCAGCCTGGGCGAGGAAGCTGCATGCGAGCGGTATGTTTGCGGCGGTCAAGCAACCAGCGCAGGAAGACGCCAGTCAGAAGCAGAAGACCACAAACCAGCAGGCTGCAGCTATTAATTGATAAACGTAAGACGGATTGCGTATAGCCAATGAAGATTGTCAGAGCCAAACCCAGGCTGAAGGATTGCAGGAACAGAATTGAGAGCTGGCCGGGGCCGGATTTTGCGGTTGTGGTTTGGGGATGGATGATGAAGAGGAGCGCCAGACCGATCAGAGTAAAGAACACTGTCCACCCCAGCCAGCGGAGCATCGTCGGGATGGTTTGATAAATCAATTGCAGCCACCCGGCGAAAGAGGGCCGGGAGTAGGTATTAAAGGCGATATCCTGCGGCAGGAGTTGGCCTTCGATTGTGCGCAGTTCGCCATCTGGGTAGCGGTTGCTATCGCTGGCCGCCAGGAAGAGGATGTCCGGCGGGGCATCAGTGGCGATCGTCAGGCGATAGGTTTGACCAGCGGTGATGCGTAAGGGGGAGAAAAAGAATTGAGCTTTGCCGTAGCGGATGCTGGTCAGCGGTCGGCGAGTTTCTGCGAGCGTGAGTGCAGGGTCATTATTATCTTGCAGTTGGATATAGATGGTGTAAGGTGCCTGGCCGCCAGTGGAAACGACTTGCGGATAAAGGGTCAGGGAGGTTAATCGGTCTGCGGCGGGCTGGATGGTTTGGGTGAGCGGAGAGTGGTTGTCGAGGGGGATGTAGATCTCTGTATGGTTTTGGCGACAGGTCAGGTCGGGGAGGCGGCTGGTGCGGGCGGTGTGGAAGATGCCAATGGCGGCGGTCAGGAGGATAGCCGCGGCGATCAACCAGGAGAGGATGGGTGAGCGGGATGGGGAGGCTTGCATAGGATATTTATACCGCAAATTGGTTGGGGAGATGGGCGGCATTCTGTCTGACGCGCTATTGAGGTTCACATAAATCAGTTAACACATCGTAGCGGCGCAGCATGCTGCGCCAGCTACGGGAGTACCCATGTCCAGTATTGGAAATTAACCAATTTATGTAAAGGTCAATAGTGACTTAACGTTCCTTCAAAAAAACACCCCGCGATGGGCGGGGTGTTTGGATGGGTGTGTTTGGAAGCCTATTTGATTTCCAGCGTTATGTCGAAGGCATCAAAAAAGACTTGTCCATCAGCATTGACCATGACCCAGGTTTGCTGGCATGTTCCTTTTACCAATGGAGCAGTCATGGGAACCTTGACACGCACTTTTTCGCCGGGCAGGACGGGTGCAGTGAGGTAATAGACTTTGGAGGGGCTGTAGAGCATACATCCTTCCGAACCACCCCAGTACTGGTAGGAATAGTCTGTCGTCCAGGTGGTAACGCCTGTATTCAGGAGGGACCAGATCATTTCAAAGCTGGTACCTGAATTGACAGATGTGAAATCGTCGGGGTCCTGACCGGCCCAGGTTACATCATCGCGCGGGGCTTCCGCCGGCAGGGTGGGGGTGACCAGCAGGATGGGGGCGGCGGGTGTGTTTTGGGCTGGAATAGCTACTGCCGGTGTATTGACAGCGGGCACTGCGTTGGGGTCAATGGTGGCTGCGCCGGCAGGAGCCAACGTAGGAAGTGCGGTGGGCTGAATAAGCTCGGCGGTAGCGGTCGGCATGGAGGTTTCGGTGGGCTTGTTCAGTGCTTCCTGGGTCATATCTGCCTGCACGGTCTGAGCGGCAGCGGTATACAGCAAGCTGCTGTCAAAAGTCGGTTCAGCAGCAACTTCAGGCTCGGTCTGACTACCGCAAGCGGTGAGCAGCAGGCTGGCGGTTATCAGGGTTAGAACAAACAGGGTTGTTTTTGATTTGGTCATTGCTATTCCCTCCTGTTAGAGGTGAAAGTCTTGTTTTATCTTTGATGAGCAACCGAAGCGATTCGCTCCGGCTGCGGGGATTCTGATTTTTGAGATATAGATTTACGGGTCTATACCTACTGATTGACAGCCATCTTACATGTCTTGCCAATCCCACGGGGCGCCTACAGTTCCGACACCCAGACCGCTAAGCCAGCCTTGGCATCTGATATCGGGAGGAACATTCGTGAGGTGGTGGATACAGCAATAATCTTTATCGCTCATCGCGCCTTCCGTCGCGGTAGGCACTGAAGAACCGCCAACGGTGAAGCGTACATCAAACTGGCTGAAGTTGACGCCGTATTCATCGGTCAAGACCCACAGCTCGTAATAATCGCCATTACCCAGGCTGGATTTCATATCCACGGTCAGGGTGACTTCTTCGCCAGGGAGAACTTCCTTTGGCAGGAAATAAGAAGAATATTTATGGAATTGACCATCACCGATGTAGAAGCGATATATGTATTCTGTGGTCCAGGTTTTGGTGCCGGTATTTTTCAGTGTCCACTGCGCATCGGTGTCAATGCCAACGGTAATGCTGGTGCCGTCTACCGGCCATTGGCCGCGCCATTCGGCGCTATTTCCGGCGGACGATGCAGGCAAGGGCGGGGTGGGCGAAATAGCCACAGGCAGCGGCGCCAGGGTGATGAGCGGGGCGACAGTGGCTAAAGGGGTTTTTGTGGCCTGTTGGGCCAGCGCAGCCTCCACGGTCTGGGCTGCTTCCGTGCGGATCAGGTTGGGGTCCTGGGTAGGTTCCTGGGTTGTCTGTGCTGCAATCTGTGCGGCAACCGTCTGGGCAGCCTGAGTATATACCATGTTTGTGTCAGGGGTTGGTTCAGCGGGCGTTTTTGGGGTGCAGGCTGCAAAGAGCAGCATGCTGACCATCAGTACCGCAAAACCGATCATTTTTTTGGAAGACATATGCAAACCTCCATACTTGATTCAAATCCTCCGGCAAATTTGGCCGACGAGGGTGTTTTTGCAAATCCAGCGGATAATAATAACATAATTTTACCAGAATTGAAAAAAGGCGTGGATCGTGAAAAATGATTTGATTATGGGGGTGGAATGGAAACAGGCCGGCAACCAGCGATAAAGGGGTAGATCAATACCAACAGAAAAGAGAACAATAGCGTTTTTGTTCTTGCGGTGTTGAGTTTTGAATAAGGGCTGATGATTTTGGCTAAAGCTGTTTTCTCCGGTTCAATAGACATCGGTTAGTCTTTGTGTGTACTCAAGAAAATGCATGTAGATATTATAGCAGGCATATTCAGTACGAGGTTTGGCTGAATGTACTATTTAGGGCCTACGCATGAAATTTTGAGGTTAATCAACGCTCAAAAATGACAAAAGTAAGCCCCCTTTCGCTCAAAGCACACCTCAACCGGCCACTTTGATGTTTTCCAGCAAGATTTTGCCTATTGCC
>JAIOTF010000373.1 GCA_021107195.1 Anaerolineaceae bacterium
GTAAGTCCGCAGATAACTCCTCAATCAGGTTCAGAAGCCGTCGGATCAATTCGCGTGCATTTTCGTCTTGTATGGCGTTCAGGTCAAGGTTGTCAAACATCATGTCCTTAGTTTACTTGCTTTTCACAAAAATTAAAAGGCTTCAGCTTCTTTTTGCTTCCCCCTATTTTTTGAGATGATACGTAATTTCTTAACTGTGGAAAGCTCAACCGGGTCTAATGGTTCAATTGGCACTCTCGGGGCTTTCACCTTGCGAATGGGATTCTTCCAGTTCTCAGGTTCAAATTCATCTTCATACCAAAGCAGGAAAGCCCGCAACGCCCGGTAGTAAGCATGTACGCCGCCGGGGTTGTGTCCTTCTTCCTGCAATTGAAGCAGGTATAACCGAATATCATTTGGGGTAAGTTCTGGAATTTGTGTAACTGCCCGGCTCTCACAGAATGTGATAAACCGTTTGAGCTTCTTCTGATAAAACGTGATTGTCCCCTGTGATACCGCTTGCGCTCTCCGATCAACAAAAAAAGCCATCTATACCAATCTGCAAATTGGCATCATACCCCGAAAATACAATAGTCCCCTGGGTTTTTCTGGTGGTCTCCATCTTCGTATCCTTTCAGATACCACCATATATACCAAAGAGACTATCTTTTACGAGGGAAACCCCGGTATTCTAGTAGGGCGGGTGGGGGTCGAACCCACAAGGTAATTAACCGGGGGATTTTAAGTCCCCTGCGTCTGCCAATTCCGCCACCGCCCCACAACGGCACTGTAACCGTCGTCCGAGATTATATCAGATAGAAGGGAATTTAGACAATCCTCTTCAGGATATTTCTGGAATTTCTTAAAGCCGTGAAGTAATTACAGTACGCATCTGCACAATGTGCGCGACAAGCCTGCTAACCCAATCCATTTTCAGTCAGGGCAAGCACGGTTGAAATCATTGCCGCCGCTAACTGAAAGGTTAAAGACCTGACAGGTTTTGAAAACCTGTCAGGTCTGATTGAACAGCATATTCATCCATTAAAAACGAAAGATCAATCCTGCCCGATATTGGGGGAAAGGGCATGTACGAGGGCCGCGAAGCGCGATCCGGCATGCACCAGCAGTGATGATTTTCTCAACTGAGGCTGTCCCTGCCAGATGACCCCGCGCAGTTCAGCCGCACTGTTGAAGGGCGGCAATTGCATTGAAGCCCGGCCTACTTCCATCAGGGTATGGGCATCCGAACCGACCGTGCCAGCCAGTTCATGCTCCGCGGCGAAGCGCGCCGCCCGGTGATTGGCTTCAGCCTGTATTGTGCGCGCGTTGAATACTTCGATCGCATCCAAATTCGGCAGTACTGCTTCCAATTGAGCGCGCGTCCAGCCGTGGCGGCGGTGGTCAAAGGGATGCGAAAGGCTGATGAAAGCATCCTGTTCCTTCAAGCGACGCACTGCCTCGCTGGCTGATAATCCACCGGGAATCTCTTCCCTGACAAAAAAGGCCAGTATTTCTCCACCCTCGCGGGTGAGAATTTCTTCACCGACAATCACCCGCCGGGGGTCGATTTCTTTCGCACGCATCGCGCCGCGAATCGTATTATGATCGGTGATCACCAGTCGGTCAATCCCCTTCTGCTCGCACTTCTTCAGCAAGCGCGTCAGATCATTCAAGCTGTCCCGTGAATAAATGGAGTGACAATGAAACTCAACTCTTATCAGATTGTCCATTATTTCCTCGCAATCCAAGCATCTTTGGAGAGATAGCCCAGACGATCAAGCCCAACAATACCCCAAACCACAGCGTGCCAATGCGAATCAGCACCGTGGCGGATGAAGCCACCGCCGGATCCAGACCAGCCAACAGCACGAGCATACCCGTCATTGACATTTCTGCCGCCCCCAGGCCGCCCGGCAGGGCTGAAACTGCGCCCACCACAGTCGAAAACGCCATCACAAAGATGGCCAGCGATAACAATCGAAAACCGGGCGGCTCTCCCAACCCAAGCAGGACCACGTACAGGCCAATGCCTTCCCCCATCCAGGAAAGAGAGCCGATGCCAACCGCGGCAATTGTCGACACAGGTTTGAACAGGCCGGCGCTGCCTTCATAGAAATCCCGCAGACCTCCTGCAAATCTGCGCACAACAGGCATTTTTTCAACCAATGCCAAAAACCACAAAGCCAGAGGCGGTATCTGGGAAATGACCACAGCAGCAAGCAGAGCCGCAAGGACAAAGACGAACACGGGCCAGTATTGCGGGTAAGCGACCACGCCAAAGACAGAAAGCACGAGCACAGCCAATCCATCACTGATGCGTTCTGCGACTACCACGGAAACGCCGCTGCCAACCGGCAGACCGCTGGCCTGGTTCAACCAGACCCCTTTCAAGGCTTCGCCAACCTTGCCGGGCGTGACAGACAGTGGAAATCCACCAACGAACACACGCAGGCTTTCTTTCCAGCCCACATTTGTTACACCCAACTGACGCACATAATAATGCCATTTGATAAAACGCAGTCCGTCGTTGAAAGTGGTCAAGAGCAATACCGGGATGAACCATTCCCACCGAAATTTGAGTAATGTGTCCCCTACCTGGCGCACGTCACCAATCAACACCAATGCCAGAAAAACAATAAACCCCAAAAACAGGCCAGGGATCAGGCGCCGCCAAATTAAAACGTTGTTTGAATCTGTTACCTTCCCATTCATGACGAAGGATTATACACGATTTCACGCGACAAATACTTTTCACCTCTGTTTTTTGTAAACATTCCTTTAACAAACTTTCTGCCTGATGCTTTTGTGGTATAAATTGCTATTGCAAACGAGAACATTTTCTCATTTCAAGCACAAACTGGATCTGCCATGTACCCTTATGAAGATTCGCCGTCCACCGATAAGAGCGCCCTCGTCATTGGGGCTGCCGGCCTGGATATCGTTGGCCGTACCATCGAAATGCCTGAGCCTGAAACATCAACGCCTGCGAAAGTACGCCCTTCTTTTGGTGGTGTCGCGCGCAATGTTGCTGAAAACCTGGCTCACCTGGGTGAAAAAGTACAACTGATCACTGCTGTGGGGCAAGATCAGTTTGGTTGGCAGCTTCTGGAACACGCTGCTTCTGCCGGCGTTGGCATCGACTCCTGTTTGGCCTCAGAAGAACACTCGACGGCATCTTACCTTGCCGTTATATCTGAATCAGGTAAATTAAATTTTGCACTGTATGATATGCGCGTACTTGAAACGATCACTCCAAAATACATCCGAGACAATGCCCATTTATTCAAGGAATCGAGCCTGGTCTTTGTGGACGCCAATCTCGCACCGGACACGCTGCGCACGATCTTCCATCAAGCGCGACTGGCAAAGATTCCGGTCTGTGCTGATGCCGCATCTCACAAGGTTGCGCCGAGGCTGATTCCTTACATGGATCAATTATGGATGCTGAATGCCAATGCTCATGAAGCCGGCTTCCTGACGAATGTTGAGATTCAAACCGAGGACCGCGAAGGCGCAATGCAGGCGGCGCGTAATCTCATCAGCCAGGGTGTTCAATCAGCTTTCATACCCATCGCAGAATTTGGTGTGTGTTATGCCACCCCGAAACCAGTGGGCACATTCCCGCCATGCACACCCACATCGCAGATCCCACCGGCGCAGGTGATGCCCTGACCGCCACCCTGATCTATGGCTACCTGAATAACATCCCCATGGAAGAAGCACTGCGACTGGGCGTTTCGGCAGCTTCCTTAACCTTACGTTACCCGGGAACGGTCGTCCCTGACCTTTCCCTGGAAAAAATCTATGACCAACTGGTAATATAAAATGAAAACTGACATTTCTCAATTCTTAATCTATACGCAAGAAATATCGCAAGCCCTGAAACGCCAACAGCCGATTGTGGCCCTGGAAACCGCCGTACTGACTCACGGGCTCCCTTATCCTGATAATATCGAACTTTCCCACCAACTGGAAGACGAAGTCAAGCAAGGCGGAGCTACACCCGCCACGGTTGGTCTGCTGGATGGCAAGATACACATCGGCCTTACTGCGGACGAAATCGCTCGCTTAGGGGATACGAGCAAGCCGGCGCGCAAGATCAGTCGCCGTGATTTTGGCATCGCCCTGGCCCGCAAGGAAAAAGGCGGCACAACCGTTACCGGCACAATGATCGCTGCCCGCGCCGCGGGTATCCGT
>JAIOTF010000435.1 GCA_021107195.1 Anaerolineaceae bacterium
ATCTGCGCTATCCAGAATACATCGCGTAGTATTGGCCATCGTCGTGCTATAAAGCACAGTCAAGCCTGTTAGTTAATTCAGGTAGAGTTAGCATTAATTACGATCCAGGCACAAAACCTCAAATGCGATACTAAGATCTGTAATAATGGTGGCGGGTTGTACGACAGGAAGTATCATATGCTCAACTTACCGCATTTTTCTCATGTTGTGTATCTTAAATCACAACTATCGAGTATATTTTCTAATCCATCAACTGCATATAGCCTTTGTGTCAGCACTGCAAATCTGGTATTGTTAATGTGCATGGTTGTTGTCGTTCTTTTGTTCAGCGAGAGGGTCGTAAATCATGATCGAAAATATTCACGCTGAGAAGACTGATCGAGTGCTTGCCTTGCGAACTGCTTTTTGCCAGGAAAACCCCTGCATTTCACATGTCAAACAAGAAGATTTCCTAACTGCCTATGTCCAAAAAATAGCAGACGGTGAAGTTTTAGTGCAGGTATTGGTGGAGAATGAAGAAGACATTGGTTACATTCTCCTTGAAGTTGACGGATCAATCGGGTGGATTCGGGAGGTCTTCGTAGAAGCTGAACAGCGAGAGGTTGGAAGCTATCTGGCGTTGCTGGGGGATGCTGTTGGTCAGTTTTCCTTGCTAAAGCTTGACCTGGTTCGCCATATTTGCCTGGAGAAACCGCTGGAATGTACAGCAGCTTTCTGTGACTTTGGTTTTGATTTGGTGCGTGAACATGTTCAGATGGGAATGCCATTGCAGGAAATTTTTATCAATGCGCCCGAATTAAGCCTAAGGCCCTTTCAGGATTATAGCGATATTCATTGGCTTAATAAATGGGTGGGTTTTTGTTCTGAAAATACCAGTATGTATTCCTTGCCGGAAATTGAGCGCTTGATCCTGAGGGGGGACGATTTTGCATTTATTGCTTATAAAGATGATGAGCCGGTTGGATTCATGATCGCTGAAGTGACTGAGGCACACAATCAGCAAGAGTCTCAGCGGGTATTGTATATTGAACACATGGCTGTTGCACCGGGGTACCGCATGCGAGGTATGGCGACCCAGATGCTGGATGCGGTGTTTCGCAAAGGTATCGACCTGGGTTTGTTGACCGCTCGCTTGCATGTCTTTCATGACAATGCTGCCGCCTACAGGTTATATGAAAAGCTTGGCTTTGTGGAGATCAAACGCATCAATCATTGGGTTCTGAAGCTGAAATAAGCGGAGAGGTAAATTCTACGAAACTGTCCAGAACACCGTCCAGAATATTGACAATTCCGGTAAATTTCTTTATACTGCAATTGAAACATGATTAACAACACGGGGAGCCCTGATTACAGGCTGAGAGGAGGACATTGCGTCCTCGACCCGCATTACCTGAACCGGATAATGCCGGCGTAGGAAGCAAATAGAATTAATTAATTCGCCCACCTGCGCTGGCAGAGATGGGCGGTTTTTTATGAGCAAAAAACGAGCGGTCATATTTGTGAATGGTGAGTTGTCGTATCCAGCGGCACTGCAGCGGATGATGCGGCCGGATGATTTTCTGGTAGCGGCAGATGGCGGGTTACGGCATTTACAAACGCTGGGACTGACCCCGCATTTGTTGATCGGCGATCTTGATTCGGTGTCTCTTGAAGATGTGGCTGCAATGACGGCTCGCAAAGTACAGATTCAACGATTTCCACCTCAAAAAGACGACACTGATCTGGAGTTGGCGCTTCAGGCAGTGAGGCACGCCGGCTACCGCCAGATCGTGCTGGTTGCTGCTCTTGGCGGCAGGCTGGATCATACGCTGGGCAATCTGTACCTGTTGACAAACCCCGCCTTCCATGATTTCCAGGTGTGCCTGGAGGATGGGCAAACGGAGGTGTTTGTAATCCGTCAGACAGGCACGGTGCGGGGAAGTGCTGGAGATGTGGTCTCATTACTGCCGGTGGAGGCCGAGGCAAGCGGAGTAACGACAGAGGGACTGGCCTATCCCTTGCGGAAAGAAACCCTGTGGCGCTGCCAGGGGCGGGGAATCAGCAATGAGATGTTGGGCGAAACGGCAAAAATCACCGTTGAGGATGGGGCTTTGTTTTGTGTCCATTCCCGCCAGCGATCTACTGTTGAAAAGAGGAGGAACGAATAATGAAAAGTACAATTAAAGCAATATTGGTGATAGCGGCTTTGGTTTTGATGATGAGTGCCTGCGGTACGCCAGAAGGAGGGGAAAGTGCCGTGGGGGCGGAACCAACCGTTTTGACGGTGATGACCCATGACTCCTTCGCAGCCAGTGAAGATGTGATTGCGGGGTTTGAGGCCGAACATGCGGTGGAACTGCGCTTTGTGAAGGCTGGTGATACCGGGGCGGCTTTGAATAAAGCGATCCTCTCGAAGAGTGCCCCGCTTGCAGATGTTTTCTTCGGTGTGGATAACACATTTCTCTCGCGGGCATTGCAAGAAGATATTTTCATTGCTTACAGTTCACCGCTGCTGGATGAAATCCCGGATGCATTTGAACTGGATGGCGAACACCGTGTGCTGCCGGTGGATTATGGCGATGTGTGCATCAATTATGACCGGGTATATTTCGATGAGCAAGGTCTTGAACTGCCTTCATCGTTGGATGACCTGACGCGCCCGGAATATGCAGAGCTTTTGGCCGTTGAGAACCCGGCCACTTCTTCCCCGGGGTTGGCTTTCCTGTTGGCGACGATTGCCGAGTACGGCGACCCGGGTTATCTGGATTATTGGGCGGCCCTGCGTCAGAATGGGGTGGTGGTGGTCAACGATTGGGAGACGGCATATTACAGTAGCTTCAGTGCTTCATCTGGCCAGGGACCGCAGCCGATGGTGGTTTCCTATGGTTCCAGCCCGGCAGCAGAGGTGATCTTTGCCGAAACGGAGTTGACTGAAGCACCAACAGCTTCCCTTACAGGTACGAATATGTGCTTCCGGCAAGTGGAGTTTGTGGGTATTCTGAAAGGCACAGAGCAGAAGGCCCTGGCGGAGCAGTTTGTTGACTTCATGCTGGGCCAGGTCTTCCAGGAAGATGTGCCCATGCAGATGTTCGTCTTTCCGGTGAATGAGAATGCTGCGCTGCCAGCAGAGTTTGTGGATTACGCTCAAATTCCAGCGCAACCTGCACAATTGGATCCCGAGATGATCACGGCGAATCGTGAGAAATGGATCGCAGCCTGGGATGAAATTGTGCTGCGGTGATCTTTTCCAAAGCCGTGGGTGGAAATCAAAGGCAGCGTGAAGCAACCCGCCGGTCAATCTTGTTTTGGATTGTTCCGGTGGTGTTCTTGCTGGGGTTTTTCTTCTACCCGCTGGCTGCGGTTTTTGCGACGGCAGGAAAGACAGCTTTTTCACAGGGTTTGCAGATTGACATGTGGCAGCGTGTCTGGCGGCCACTGCGTTTCACGTTTTTCCAGGCGGGATTATCAACCGTTTTGACGATGTTGCTTGGTTTGCCGGCAGCTTTTGTGTTTGCCCGTTTCACTTTTCCGGGCAAGAAGCTTTTGCGCGTGCTGGCAACACTGCCTTTCATCCTGCCGACGGTGGTGGTGGCGGCCAGTTTCAATGCTTTTCTTGGACCGCGCGGTTTGGTGAATGCGGCTTTGATGCGCTGGTTTGACCTGGCTGCACCACCGGTGCAGTTCATGAACACTCTGGGGGCGATCCTGATTGCGCATGTGTTTTATAATGTCTCGGTAGTGATCCGCGTGGTGGGCAGTGCCTGGTCTCAATTGAACACCCGCCAGGAGCAGGCGGCGCGCGTGCTGGGGGCTTCAGCCTGGCGCACGCTGTGGGAAGTAACCTTTCCGCTGCTGAAAAATGCTATTTTCGGAGCGGCTCTGCTCGTCTTCCTGTTTGACTTCACCAGTTTTGGGGTGATTCTGATGCTGGGCGGACCGAAATTTGCCACCCTGGAGGTGGAGATCTACCTGCAGGCGATGCACATGCTTAACCTGCCGGCGGCGGGATTGCTTTCTGCCATCCAGCTTGGCATGACCCTCATTTTGACCAGCCTCAGTGCACGGCTGCATACCCGGCGGGACACCAAAATGATGCCGCTGCTGCACAATGAAGCCGTGCGTCGTCCGAGGAGCTGGGCGGAAAGACTATTGGTGGGCGGGATTATCGTGCTGCTGGTTCTGTTGCTGGTTTTGCCGACTGGCGCATTGGCGCTGCGTTCCGTGACACGTCTGGATGCAGAGCGGGGTGAGCATGGTGCCGTGAAAGCAGCTCTGACCCTGGATTATTACAAGGAATTATTCACTAACCGGCGCGGATCGCTGTTCTATGTGCCGCCGGTGGAGGCAGCGCGCAATTCGTTGGCTTATGCTGGCACGACTGTTTCAATCTCCCTGGTACTGGGGCTGTTGGTAACCTATGCCCTTGCCAGGAGAACACTCGCCATTCGTATTCTGGAACCTGTGCTTATGCTGCCATTGGGTGCCTCGGCCATAACCCTCGGGTTATGGTTTATTCTCGCTTACAACCGCCCGCCGCTGCAACTGCTCTCTTCCCCGCTACTGGTGCCAATTGCGCATAGCCTTGTTGCGCTGCCCTTTGTGGTGCGCGCATTGCAACCGGCTTTGGTCTCGATCCCGATTTCGCTGCGGCAGGCTGCTGCTGCAAT
>JAIOTF010000028.1 GCA_021107195.1 Anaerolineaceae bacterium
ATCTTCAAAGACCCAGTCATTAAACGATAACATAATCATTCACGAATCACATCCATCAAAGGTTGTATATTTTCCTGGTCAAATGACCAGTTAACCATCTTCTGGCGGGGGTGTTACAACCGTACCTGTGGGGGGTAGCCGAAAAGAATATCCCACATATTGGGTTAAAAAGTGGTAATTTTGACAAAAACGAGGTAAAATAGAGTATGATGCAAGGTTGCAGACGGATGATGGATTCGGAAGACAGAAAGGGTGTTTAAGCACCGTGGATAGTGAAAATATTGTCATCAGTCTGGTTTCTGGTGTGGTAGCGGGGACTTTTATCGCCATTGCCGATCGTTTGTTGGGTGATCGAAAATCGATAAAATCCCAGCTTTTTTCATTGCGCGCGCAAGCGGAACGCTCGCGTGCTGAAACCGTGCGGCGGATCAACAAGGAGCAGGATTTCAAGCGGCGCTTTGATTTGATGGAAGCTGCACTGGCGGAAACCAAATATCATCTGGTGCAGATTGTTGAAGAAAACATTATCTATGACGGCACGGATGGCATTGAAGGATTTGACGTGGTGGCGGTAGGGCGCAGGAACAACAGTCATTTCTTCAACAATAAGGTTTTGATCATTGACCGCATGGGGAAAAAAGGCGTTTACCAGTTGCAGCTTCGTAAATATATAGTGGATGGCAAAGAGTTTGATTATTTCGCAGGTGCTCCGCAAGTCAGAGGGAAACGGCGGCTGCGAGTCAGCTTTGAGGCCAGGGTTCAGGAAGGGAAACATACCGTATCTGTAGCTTTTACTTCTTTCCGGGATAACCGGTTGCTGGGCAAACGCGAATTGATGATTGATTCGACAAATTGGGAAGATCATGATCTGTTTTTTGAAGTGTCTTCCCGGCAGGACAGCTTGTTGCAGATCATTGACTTGTTTCAAGCGAAGCCCGGTGATCTTCAAATCCGCAACCTGGTGTTGGCTGAGCAGGTTCGCCAGCCGCGAACGGGCGGCGGGCATATTTCGGCAAGTGCTTTGCAGGCATTGATCCGATCTGAAGGGTAGCGAACTTTCTTTACTGTGGTTAGCATGGATATACAGGCCGGAGCATTAATGCTCCGGTTCTTTCTATTCCATCAGGCAAACAGTTTCATGATGGCAGCGGTCGGAAGAAGATTAATTGGAAGCAGTGGTGACGTATCTGTAAAACCATGCCGACGCCGGTTCATTAGAAGTGAGTTTGAATCGTGCGTTGGTGTATTTGCCTGAACGGTTAAAGCCTGTACAATTAATTTAACAATTCATTTTATTGGACGCCAAAATGCTAGGAGGTTGTGATGTCCATTTATTTATTGGATCATAGTTTAAAGGTCAATGTTTATTATGAGCACAAGGATTGCGAATACAACGATAATGTGTGTGTTTCGATCCTGGAATCCTGTCCAGATGAGGAACGCATCTTTTTGTATGATCTACTCAATTTGTATCTCACGCCTGAGGAAGCACGGCAGCTTGCGGAAGCACTGTTGAACGCTGCGGAAGAAAGCTGTCAATATGAGTGAGGAGCATGGGGTATTCTTGCAGCGCTGTATTGCGCTGTCAACGCAGGCGGCGGCACGCGGCGACCATCCGTTTGGCGCGCTGCTGGTGCGGGATGGCGAGATCGTGATGGAAGCAGAGAATACGGTCAACAGTGAAAAGGATGTTACCCGGCATGCTGAGTTGAATCTGGTCAGCCGGGCGGTGCGCGCGTTGGGCTCAGAAGTGGTGCAGGAATGTACGCTGTACACCAGCACGGAGCCGTGCGCCATGTGTGCCGGGGCGATCTATTGGGCGGGTATTTCCGGGGTGGTGTATGCCTGCTCGGCAGAGAGGCTGGGTGAAATTGCCGGGGGCAGTCTGGTGATCCCGTGTCGTGAGGTGTTCGCGCGCGGCGTGCGGCCGGTGGAAGTCAGTGGTCCGATCCTGGAAGAGGAAGCGGCTGCGGTGCATGCAGGCTTCTGGTAAAGGCGGTGATCAGAGCGTATCGAGTTTGAAACACGGCAGCCGACCGGGGGCAAAATAGCATCACCGGGATGCGGAGAAAGCCTGGATGGCTGATTTTGTCTATAATAAGGAAAGTGTATGGCAATATATGTTGGATTAGACATCGGCGGCACCAAGTTTATGGTGGCCGCCGCGGATGACTCTGGGCGCATTCTGCGGCGGGTGATGGAGCCAACCCCGCTGGACTTGCAGGAGGGACTTGACCTGCTGCAGCGCATGGTGGCAGAAGTCGCTGATGGTGAGCAAATTGCAGGGATGGGAGCCGCGATTGGCGGACCGCTGAATTGGCAATCGGGGGTTGTTTCGCCGCTGCATCAACCGCAGTGGCGGGGTGTGCCACTCAAGGCAATGATGGAAGAGCGTTGGCAATGTCCATTCGCGGTGGATGTAGATACCAATGTGGCTGCTTTGGGGGAATACCATGCTGGTGGTGAAGAGCTTGATCCATTGCTGTATCTGACCATCTCCACCGGAATTGGCGGCGGCTTTTTGACCGGTGGACGTCTTTACCGCGGGACGGGCGGGGCGCATCCGGAAGTGGCCCATCAATCGATCCCTTACCGTTGTGCCAATCCGGCGGGTTTGCAGTGTGAATGCGGCCTGCCGGACTGTCTGGAGGCGCTGGTATCAGGGAACGGCATCCGCCGCATTTATGGGCGGCCGGCCGAAGAATTGAACGCGGCACAGTGGGCAGAGGTCGCTTATAATTTAGGGCAGGGACTGCGCAATTTGGCCGTGGTCCTGGCCCCGGCAGTGATCGTGCTGGGCGGGGGCGTGGCTGTGGGCGGCGGTGCACGGCTGCTGAACGCT